>JADJLJ010000001.1:1800000-2100000 GCA_016710165.1 Chitinophagaceae bacterium
AAAGAAGCAAAGCTCTTTGGCAAAGTGGAAGTGGTTTGCAGCAGCAGGGAAAGCAATTTTACATATATCCCGAAAGATTTTGCCGTACCCAATGACGCAAAATACCTGCACATCACCACCAACAACACCATCTACGGTACACAATGGCAGCAGATCCCAAAAACAAGCAACAGCCTGGTGGCCGACATGAGCAGCGATATACTCAGCCGGGTGCTTGATTTTAATTCCTTCGACCTCATCTATGCCGGCGCACAAAAAAATGTGGGAGCAGCAGGTGTGAATTTATTGGTAGTGAATAAAAACATCTTAGGAAAAGTAAAACGTACCATTCCCACCATACTGGATTACCGCAACCACATCAGGGAAGGTTCGATGCTGAACACTCCGCCGGTATTTGCCGTTTATGTATGCATGCTCACGTTACGCTGGCTGAAAGACCAGGGCGGTGTTGCGGTGATGGAGAAACGGAACAATGAAAAAGCTGCATTACTTTATAAAGCCCTCGATGAAAATCCTCTTTTTACCGGAACCGCAAATAAGGAAGACCGGAGCAGGATGAATGTTTGCTTTGTGATGAATGACCCTTCATTGGAACAATCCTTTCTGCAGTTCACCAAAGAAAACGGCATCGTCGGCATCAAGGGACACCGGCTGGTTGGCGGATTCAGGGCTTCGCTTTACAACGCATTGCCGCTTGGCAGTGTACAGGTACTGGCCGGGCTGATGAAAGAATTTGCCTTGCAGCATGCTTAAACAATTTCAATACATTTACAACTGATAACCAAACGGAACATGGTAACGATTCATCCTTTTAAAGCATTGAGGCCTGCGGCAGAACTGGCAAAACAAGTGGCATCACGTCCGTACGATGTACTCAACAGCAAAGAAGCCAAAGTGGAAGCAAGGGGTAACAGCGCCAGTTTCTTACACATCACCAAAAGTGAAATAGACTTACCGGATACGACCGATATTCACTCACAGCAGGTTTATGATAAGGCAAAGGAGAACCTGGAAGCCTTCATCAGCCGTAAGATCCTGTTCAGGGAAAGCAAACCCTGTTATTATATCTATCAACTGGTAATGAACGGCAGGAGCCAGACAGGGCTTGTTTGCGGAAGTTCGGTGGATGATTATGAGAATGACCTGATCAAAAAACATGAATTCACCCGGCCGGAAAAAGAAAAGGACCGGATCAACCATATCAAAATAACCGGCGCACAAACAGGCAATGTTTTCCTGGCCTACCGAAATGTGGCTGAGATCGATGCCCTCATTAACAAATGGAAGGAAAAAAGCCCGGTGTATGATTTTACGGCAGACGACGATATCCGCCATACCATCTGGATCGTGAATGATGACGATACCATTGAAAAGATATCATCGCTGTTCAAAGAGAAAGTTCCGTGCACCTATATTGCCGATGGCCACCACCGGGCTGCCTCAGCAGCCAAAGTGAGGGCCGCACTTGGCAGCAATGCACAGGAAGGCGCTGATCATTTCCTTACCACCCTGTTCCCGTCAAACCAGTTGCAGATCATGGATTACAACCGGCTGGTAACCGACCTCAACGGTTTGAATGAAGCGGATCTTTTATCGGCCATCCGGAATAAATTCTCGGTACAAAAGGCAGACAAGGCATTTTCACCAGCCAACCTGCATGAATTTGGAATGTATTTAAATGGCCAGTGGTACCGGCTAACTGCCAATGAAGGCAGTTACAGCAACGACCCGATCGGTATACTCGATGTAACCATTCTGCAGGATAATCTATTAGACCCGGTTCTGAATATAAAGGACCAGCGTACGGACAAACGGATCGACTTTGTCGGCGGCATCCGCGGACTGGGCGAACTGGAAAAAAGAGTAGACAGCGGCGAAATGGCCGTGGCATTCAGCCTGCACCCGGTGAGCATACAGCAACTGTTTGACATAGCCGACAGCGGCAAGGTGATGCCCCCAAAGAGCACCTGGTTTGAACCCAAACTGAGGGATGGTTTGCTTACACACCTGATCGACAATGCAAATGCAGGTAATGAGTAAGAGGGCGTATCTGGCTTATTCTAAATTTTATACTGAATGAAAAAACTTTTTCTGTCCGTTGCTGTTGTCCTGGTCCACCTGTCATTGACAGCACAGGATGCAGCCGAACTGCATAAGACCGCCAGGGCTTATATGCAGCAGGGAGATCACTCCAATGCCATCATCGTGCTGAACAGGGCCGTGGCCCTGCAGCCGGGGAACATGGAGATCTCCAAGGACCTTGCACTCAATTATTATTTTTCCAAAGACTATAAAAAAGCGCTGGATGTGCTGAATCCCTTACTGGATAAGGATAATGCAGATGACCAGTTTTTCCAGATCGCAGGCGATTCATACCTGGCGCTCGAGCAGGTAAAAGAAGCTGAAAAACTTTACCGGAGGGGAATTAAAAAACTGTCCGGCAGCGGCGTCCTGTATAATGAACTGGGAAAGATACTCTGGTCGCAGGGAGATCTTTCAGCAATAAAACAATGGGAAAAAGGCATCGAATCCGATCCGGGGTTTGCGGGCAATTATTACAATGCAGCCAAGTATTATTACTTCAGCACCGACAAGGTATGGAGCCTGCTTTATGGGGAAGTGTTCCTGAATATGGACCCCCTGAATGCATACGCCCCCGAAATGAAAAATATCCTGCTGGAGGGTTATAAAAAATTATTTACCGATGCCAACCTGGAAAAACACAACCCGGAAAAGAACAGTTTTGTGGCTGCCTTTCTAAATACCATGAACAAACAAAGTTCCGTTGCATCTGCCGGCATCAATGCCGAAACACTTACGATGATACGGACCCGGTTCATTTTAGACTGGTATGCCTCACATGCCAATAAATTCCCGCACAGGCTTTTCGACCTGCAACGCCAGTTGCTGCAGGATGGATTATTTGATGCCTACAACCAGTGGTTATTTGCTGCTGCTCAAAACCTGCCCGCTTATCAAAACTGGATAAACGCCCATACAAAGGAATACAGCGAACTGAGCCGTTTCCAGAAAAACAGGGTGTTCAGGATGGGGGCCGGCCAATATTATCATTGATCCCGTTCAATGGTCCTGCTGGCACCCTGTCCGTATGGGTGCAAGTGATGTTTTTTTATTAACTTGTCTATAAAATATTCTTTATGGAAGAGCAACGCGATGAAAAATTATGGCAGATCGCCAAACGCCGGGCCGATTTCCAGGACAGCCTTATCGGGTTTATCGTGATCACCGTTATTTGCTGGGCCGTTTGGTTCTTTACCAGCGGGCGCCATGGATTCACGGATGTAACCCCCTGGCCCCTCTGGGTGATGCTGGGCCTGGGCATTGGCCTGGTATTCAAATTCATCAAAGCCTATAAAACAGATAAAGATACCCTGGCGGAAAGGGAATATGAAAAGCTGAAGAACGGGAACAAATAAACCTTGCTTAATACCAACGATTGCTTATGAATGAAAATTCAAGAATATTTGATTTTGTAGACTACCAACTGAACCGGTTCCCTAAAAAGGATATGTTTTGCGGAAAGGAGAACGGGCAATGGGTACCAACCAGCACCGCCGAAGTAAAACAGCTCATCAACCAGCTGAGTGCCGGGCTGATGAAACTGGGCATAAGCGGCCATGACATGCGGATAGAGAACCAGGATAAGATCGCACTCATCTCAAAGAACTGCCCCGAATGGCTGATA
Source organism: Chitinophagaceae bacterium (assembly GCA_016710165.1). Lineage (NCBI taxonomy): Bacteria > Pseudomonadati > Bacteroidota > Chitinophagia > Chitinophagales > Chitinophagaceae > Chitinophagaceae bacterium. The sequence goes on from JADJLJ010000001.1 coordinate 1,803,707, forward strand.
CTGGACATGGCCTGCCAGCAGATCGGCGCAGCCATCTGCCCCATCTATCCCACCACCAACATCAATGAACTGGAATTCATTTTCAACGATGCTGCTGTAAAATATGCTTTCATAAGCGGGCAGGAAATAGCAGACAAGGTGAGCAACATACGTGACCGGGTGCCAAGCCTTATCAATGTTTACAGCTTTGATGAACTGCCGGGAGTGAACCGCTGGAAAAAACTCCTGGAAGATATTACGGATGCAGACCTTGCAAAAGTGGAGGAAATAAAGAAAGGTATCCGGGCCGAACATTGCGCCACCATCATTTATACATCCGGCACAACCGGTACACCCAAGGGAGTAATGCTCAGTCACCGCAACATCGTAAGCAATGTGATCAATTCGGTAAAAAGTTTCCCGTTTGAAGAGAACACCAATGCACGTGCGCTGAGTTTTTTACCCCTGAACCACATTTTTGAGCGGATGATCTCATTCATATACATCATCAGCGGCATCTCCATTTATTATGCGGAAAACCTGGATACCATTGCCGAAAATCTGAAAGAAGTAAAACCAACTTTATTTGCCACGGTGCCCCGGTTGCTGGAGAAAACCTATGAAAAAATAATGGCAAAGGGCGCTGAGCTTACGGGTATAAAGAAAAAATTATTCTACTGGTCGGTGGGCCTTGCCAACGAGTATGATAACATCCGGCCAAAAGGTATCGGGTACAACATGCAGCTGGCCCTTGCCAATAAACTGATCTTCAGCAAATGGCGGGAAGCGCTGGGCGGGAACATTGAGCTTATTGTAACCGGCGGGGCAGCCTGCCAGGTAAGGCTGATACGCATTTTTACCGCTGCCCGGATCCCCATTTATGAAGGCTATGGGCCCACGGAGAACAGCCCGGTGATCAGTGTGAACCGGAAGGCCCGGGGAGGAACAAAATTCGGGACCGTTGGCCCGGTGATAGAAGGGCAGGAAGTAAAACTGGAAGCCGACGGCGAAATATGTGTTAAAGGCCCCAGCGTGATGATGGGCTATTACAAACGGCCCGACCTGACTGCCGAAACCATCATTGATGGCTGGCTGCATACCGGTGATATCGGCATCTTTGAGGACGGGATCTATTTAAAGATCACCGACCGGAAGAAAGAACTCTTTAAAACCAGCGGCGGGAAATATGTGGCGCCGCAGCCCATCGAAAATAAAATGAAAGAATCGCCCTTTGTTGAACAGATGATGGTGGTGGGTGCCGAACAGAAATTTGTAGGCGCCCTGATCGTTCCTTCCATACCCAATTTAAAAGAATGGATGCAGCATAAGGGAATAGCCTTTACCACGGCGGAAGATGCGGTTCATAACCCAAAAGTGCTGGACCTGTATAAGGAACTGGTTGATTCGTTCAATAAGTTCTTCAACCACGTGGAGCAGATCAAGAAATTTGAGTTGCTGCCCAATGAATGGACCATCGAAAGCGGTGAACTTACTCCCACCCTGAAACTGAAGCGCAAAGTGATCATGGAAAAATACAAACCGGCCATTGACCGGTTATACAACTAAAAGAAAACCGGGGATCCTGATTAAAATTATTGATCGGGATCCCCGGCTGGTTTACTCATGCCTGTAAGTACATTCATTCAAGGAACCTGGATAAAACAGTAAGGTTGATTTTTCATTAAGTTATAAGGCCATTAATACATCGGGGTTAATCATAGTATCAATATCTTGATTTATATACTTTCCAATATCCCGGGTATAAGATCAAAGTCTTTCGACTTATCGATAAACCCAGCCGCTCCCGTCTTCCTGCACAACCGCTGGTAATACTCACTGGTGTGGTTACTGATCATCACCACTTTTATACCGGGATGATCCCTGGTAATGAACCTCAATAACTCCAGCCCGTTCCTGCCAGGCAACTGGATATCGAGCAATACGATACCGGGACTTTCTTCTGTTAAGATCTTCACTGCATCATTGTAACTGCCTGCGGCAAATACCTGCCCAATGTTTTTTACGTCTTTCAATATGCCCCTGATCCGTTGCACGATCAATACTGAGTCATCTACAATTAATATAGATTGTCCATTAGTATTAGGCATAAGGTAATAGCTGCCGGCAAGTTATTCATTTACGTGGGGCTGTGTGTAGTTGAAGCATGGTTGATGCTGTAGGGCTAATACTACAGGATTGCGCCTGGTGAAGAACCCTAGATCAGTTTATGTTCAATGGCGTATTTGGTAAGGTCTGAATTGGATTTCAGGTTCATTTTTGCCATAACCCTTGCCCGGTAGGTACTTACGGTGGTAACGCTTAAAGAAAGCATTTCGGCAATATCGGATACGGATTTTCCATTGGCCAGGAGTTTCATCACATCAAACTCCCGGTCGCTGAGGGTTTCATGCGGGTGTTTTATTGCAGGGGAAGAAAAGGAGTCGGCCAGTTTTTCGGCAATGGATTGTGAAATATATTTTTTGCCAAGCAATACTTTTTTAACTGCTTTCACCAGTTCGTCCGGGGCCGTGTCTTTACTGAGGTAACCGGCTGCACCTGATTTCAGGGCACGCAGGGCATATTGTTCCTCGGGGTGAATGCTCAGGATAAGCACGGGCAGTTCGGGAAAGCTGATCTTGATCTGCTGCAGGGCATCCAGCCCGCTGCGGCCCGGCATGGAAAGGTCGCTTACCACCACATCCCATTTTTCTGCCATCACCTTTTTTATCAGTTCTTCCGCATCGGGTACTTCATCAATGACGGCATTGGTAAATTCCTCCAGCAGGATCTGCTTCAGGCCTTTGCGTACAACGGTATGATCATCTGCTATTAAGATCCGCAACATAAGTAAGTTTTAAACAGAGGTTTTTACATGTTCAAGGGGGATCGATATCACAATTTCTGATCCCTGGCCGGGTTTACTTTTTATCTCATAGGTTCCGCCAATCAGCAAACTGCGTTCTTTTATTCCCAGTAAACCCAGTGTTTTTTTGCCCTTTATCGAGTTTACATCAAACCCCACCCCATTATCACGTATGCTAAAGTACAAACTTTTATCATCGCTTTCCAGGGTGGCGTTTACCTGTGAAGCCCCTGCATGGCGGGCAATATTGGTCAGCACTTCCTGGTATATGCGGAACAGGGCCGTTGCGGCATGCGGCACTACCGAAATATCACCCGCCTCATTGGTAAATACCACTTTAGTTCCCGAACGCTTTTCAAATTCCTCGCTCTGCCATTCCAGGGCAGCCAGCAGGCCAAGGTCATCCAGGATACTTGGCCGCAGGTCGGTAGCAATTTTACGGACGGTGGCAATGGTGGAATTAACCAGTTCAATGCTGTCCTTCATCTTCTTATTGATCTCCCCGTCGGTACTTTGTATTTTTCGGTTCAGCCAGTGCATGTCCATTTTAAGCCCGGTAAGCTGCTGCCCCAGTTCGTCGTGTATCTCCCTGGCAATATTCGTCCGTTCATCTTCCCGGATGCTTTGCAGGTTGGATGCCAGCTGGCGGATCTCTTCATAGGATTTTTGCAGGAGTACCTTTGCCTTGTGCTGCTCGGTCACGTCATGCGATAACCCCAGCCACACCATCCGGCCCTCGTACATGATCTGGTGGCTGTATGTTTCCACATGGATGACGGTACCGTCCTTCTTTTTGTGGCGCCAGGCCCGCACGTTAATGACATCCGGTTTCATCTTAGCCACTTCCTTTAAAAAGTCGCTCACATCTTCTTCGGGACGTAACTGCTTTGTACTCAGTTGCAGGAACTCCTCCCTGGAGTATCCATACTGTTTGATGGCTGCTTCATTTACATCAATGATCCTCAGATCGGGTATGGTCACCATCCACATCGGCAATGGATTATTGTAAAACAACAGCCGGTATTTCTGTTCAGAAAGATGCAGTTCCTCCATTGATTTCTTCCTTTCGGTTATGTCTTCTGCATACCCGTACTCTATTTTACCGCCCCCGGCATCCTGAACCACATTCGTCTTGGCCGAGATCCACCGTATCTCACCATCGGGCCTTACAATACGGTATGAAATATTTATTTTGCGTGTATTGCCTATATTTTTATGCGCTTCCTCCAGAACCGCCTTATCACCAGGGTGTACCGAGTTGATGAAATCGGCTGGGTTTTTATAAAGGTCTTCGCATTTCAATCCCCAGATGGTTTCATACGACGGGCTTATATAAAGCGTCTGGTATGTTTCCAGGTCATTCACCCAGTACACTCCCGAAATATTCTCTACCAGGTTTTGAAAGAGTTTTCTTGATCTCAATATCTCCGCTTCTGCTTTCTTACGTTCGGTGATATCAATGATGCTTCCCCGGATGAGCACCTTATCTTTGGAGGGTAACCGCACCAGCCATACTTCGCAGGGTATTGTGTTCCCCTTGGCATCGCAATGCGTCCATTCAAAAACAGGTTTTTCTCCCTGGACGGCCTTTGTGATATATGCAAGTGCCGCTTCCGGAGATGGCCGCCCGTCGGGCTGGTATGCAGGACTTACCTGTACCGGGCCGATCTTCAGGAGTTCTTCCTTCGGGATCCCAAAGAGCTTTGCGGCGCTTTCACTTACACTCACAAAATTTCCATTTTCCACGTCAAACACAACCAGTGCCTCCGGGGCGTTCTCAACCAGCACCCGGTAACGTTCTTCACTTTCCCGTATGGCTTTTGCGGCATCTTCCTTTTCCGAAATATCAAATCCAACACCCATCATGCATGGTTCTCCTTGGTATTCTATTGCCAGGCCCGTGAAGTAATAAGGAATGATCTCTTTGTTTTTCAGCAACAGGTTTACTTCCACACTGTCTTCTCCTGCTGCAAATACATTCCTCACTTTTGACCGCATCAACTCCTGGTCTTCTTCTTTAAAAAAGGTCATGGGATGCATGCGGGCGAATTCATTGGCAGTATAACCGGTCACGGTCTCAAAATTCTTATTCCACCGCAAAAATTTCCCTTCTTTATTGAACAGGTAAAATACACCGGGCAGGCTGTTGATGATGGTATCGGAAAGTTCCTTTTCCTTCAAGATCTGCTTTTCACTATGTTCCCTGTCGGTAACGTCCTGCATGGCTCCCAATATCCGCTGGGGCCTGCCATCTGCACCATATTTGATATAGGCCCGGTCATAAAATGTCCGGTATTCACCGGTTGCTGTTTTAAAATGGAACTCCTCCGCTATGGAGTGCTCAGATCTTCCGATGGCATCCTGGAGCCTTTTTACAATCCCATCCCTTTCGTCCGGGTGGATCCGCTGGATGAACATTTGAAAATCGATCTTCGCATTTACAGAATCAAACCCATATAAACTGTATAATTTTTTATTCCCCCACGTTTCATTCTTTGTAAAATCATGGTCCCATACGGCATCGTTGGTGGCCTGTGCAATGATCTCAAACCGCTCATTGGATTTTTGTATCTCCTCTTCTGCATTTTTCCTGTCCGTGATATCCTTGCTGGTTATGATAAAGCCGGCAACAGCCCCCTCCTTATCCTTTAAGGCATTGATACTGCTCAATAAGTGGGTTTTACGTTTTGTTTTGGGCTGAATGAAATCAAATTCCCCCCTCCAGCGCCCGTTCGTGTACACCTGCCTGAAAACCTCCTCATTGCTGGTTCCCGGGTATTCAAATGTTACCAGTTCGGGTATCCTTTTTCCCAATGCTTCTTCCGGTGTAAATCCATACAGTTCTTCACAGGCCTTGTTCCAGCTTACGATGTGGCGGTTAATATCGAGCGAAGTGACGGCATCGGTCACGCTTTCCAGCAGGCGGGCCTGGTACCGCAATGTATCTTCACTTTTTTTGCGTTCTGAAATGTCCCGTATAAAGCCGATCAGTGTATGCGTGGTGGCCATTTTCGAATTCACTTCAATATCCAGCGCCGTGCCATCCTTTTTCAACAACCTCCGTTCATACAACAAGGCCTTGCCCTGCATCAGTTCTTTGAACCGGAGGGGGTTTAAATCTGTATCCTCTGCCGGTAAAAATTTGATGATATGTTGCCCAAGCACTTCGGCTTCACTGTACCCGCTCATAGCGCAGAGGCTCTTATTCACTTCCAGGATATTACCGTCGAGGTCGGTGATCACTATCCCATCCGATGCCTGTTCAATAAGGGTCCGGTATTTTTCCTCACTTACCTTAACCAGCAACTCTGCTTTTTTCATCGCCGTGATATCGATCACGCTGGTAAGCCAGTTTGTGCTGTTTACCAGGTCCAGGCGTTCAATTGAGAGCAGCACGGTAAAAGGTTCTCCTTCCCTGGACAGGATCTCTGTTTCATAATTCCGGAGCTGGCCTTCTGCATCCAGTATCCTTTCTATCTCCTGGCTTACCGCTTCCCTTTTTTCCACGTTGATCCTGCTTATCAGGCCTGCTTCATCGGAGGTTTTACCGATCAGTTCACCGGGTGTTGTTCCCAAAATAGCTGCATAAGGCCTGTTGATGTCCAGTATCCTGAAATCCTTGTCGTAAACGGCAAAACCAACCACGTTGGAATGAAAGGCCTTTAAAAACCTTTCGTCACTTTCTTTCAGTTGCCGGGTACGCACTTTAACAAGCTCATCGAGTTTTTGGGGTCGTATCGCAACGGTATAAACAAATGCACCGCCAAGCAGGGATACAAGCACTCCCAGCACCGCAAGCAGAACAATATCCCCATAGGCCTTGTACGGCCGGGATGGTGCCAGCGATAATTTCCATTCAGCATTACGCACATTTACTGATACCGAAGAGCTGCTTTTAAATTCCTTGCGGTATGGTAAAAAGAACTCTTCCTTCTTTGTATCGGGATTCAGTTTGGAAAGTTGAAAGTAATAACCGTTGCTTCCGGATGTATCGATACCTGCCGCCTTAAGCAGGGTGGGCATTTTTATTACAACGGCCGAAAAACCCCAGAAATCATTGTTCCGGAAAACCGGCAGCCTGCCTACCACACCCATACCACCCTGCCTGAGTTCAAAAGGCCCGGCAAAATACAGTTCCTTTTTTTCGATGGCCTTCAATGCTTCTTTATTTCTTGACGGGTCCTTTAAAATATCATACCCGATCACATTTTCATTACCCTTTAATGGATATACATACCGTATCACCCCGCCGGGCACCAGCTGCAACGCATCGATATCAATACCTGCCTTGAACAACTGGACTGCCACCGAATCAAAGTTTTTAACCGATCCGTCACTGTCAATGAAAAAAGAAAGCGTTTTGGTGGCCGATAAACTGTATGCCAGTGTTTGCTGGAGTTTGTCGCGGCTGGCATTCAATATCTCATACGCTTCATCATTCTTTGCTTCCTTCAGGATCGTATAACGCTGGTAAATAAGAATACTGAATAGGATGGCCAGGATGACAAATGCCAGGATACCCAGCCTGACGGGTTTATTCAATCCCAAATCAGTTTTACCAGGATAACCAGGTAACCCGCTTTCCACCTGCCTGCTGTTTGTTTTTTTGTCTGTCATTTCTTTCTGAGGGCATGCAAAGCAACTGAATTTTCAGTTACCAACAAGATGAATTAACGGGAACGGGTTTCATTACCTATCCTTTTATGAACCTGCCGGTTTTGCTGTAAACTAAATTTAACTGAAAAACCAGGGCCGTCATTTTTTTTCTACCTAAAATAAATGCGTATTACTATAACAGCACCCGGGATAACAGGATGCCTTTTTTTGATTTTTTTTTTTGCTTTTGCCGGCAAGGATAACCGTAAGACCGGGTATGCGTAATGCCGTAACCCGGTATTCCTTTTACAGAAGCGCTTTAAATACCATGGCCTGTTTTGCAGAAGATGGTCCTGGAACAACAATGACCCCCTGGGATAAAAAAGAACCCGGGAATACCGGGGGTTTTTATGAGCAACGGTATATCAACCCAGCGAGGGGAGCAGTTTTATCTCATTGCGGTAAAGAATGATCTTCTTATCGTTCTCCAGTTGCTTAAGCAGCCGGGATACCACTACCCTTGAGGTAGCGAGGTCATCGGCGATCTGGTAATGTGATGCTTTTACCACACTGGAGCCGGTAAGCCGTTGCTTTTCTTTCAGGTAAGCGATGAGTCGTTCATCCAGTTTATGAAAAGCAATGCTCTCGATGGAACGCAGCAATTCCAGGAAACGTTCATTAAAACTGCGCATGATATAACTCTTCCAGCTGGGATATTTGCAAAGCCATTCTTCCAGTTTGATGTGGGGAATAGCGATCAGTTCCACATCGTCTTCCGCAATGGCCTTTACCTCGCTCTTCTTGGCTTCCATGCAGCAACTGTATGCCATGGAACAGCTTTCGTTGCTCGACAGGTAATACAGCAATATCTCTTTTCCTGTTTCATCCATGCGGAACACTTTGATGGTTCCCTTGAGGATGATCGGCATCATGCGGATGTATTTGCCATAGTCCATGATGAGATCCCCTTCACTGAATTGCTTTATTTCTCCGAACTGGTACATTTCCTTTACCAGTTCGGGTTCAAAGATTGCGCTAAAACTGAGCTTGTCCTGCATCATGTTTTAAAAGTGATAGTTCAGTACAAAATTATACAGAATCATATTCACTTTATTAAATTCATATTTTGGGTTATTGTAAGTCTCACCACTCCTTAATTTCGCCACAACCAACAGCTGGGCATCGAGGCCCTTTAAAAAACCCCCGAATGCATAGCGGGCATCTGCATTTACCTGTGTGTAGGAAGGTAATCCATATTTATTTAACCGGTAATTCCGCACATCCGGCAAATGGTAATACCCTGCTGCCAAGGATGTCTTTATCCCCGTACCGGGTATATGGTAATTAACCTTTGCCATAACAGCATGTGCATCACCAAAGCCTTCATTGCGTTCGCGGGGTAAAAAAGTAAAGAAGGGTTCCCGGCCCCATTCCCGGGGCATTAAATAGCGGCCATTACCTGTAATGCGGTTGTAGTTGAGCGTAGCTTCCCAGGTTTTATTTTTCCAGCCTGCTTTTGCCCCAAAGCTGATGGAACCGCTTCCTTTTTCAAAATAGGTCTTGGCAGCATCTGCATTCCCGCCATTGTTTATCGCATCCTGTTTTATGAACTGTGCAGCGGCAATGATCAAACTGCCATTCTTTTGCGGAAATACCAGGTCAGCCTGTACCATGGCCGTATTAAAAACATTATCTGTAAAAATATCCCAGGCCTGCAGTTTTAAATTTTCATGGGCCTTTACCTGTATCCCAACCAGGCCCACCACTTTACTGTTGATATTCTGATTGTACATTGCTTTTGTTCCATCTACATTCACCCCGGTTGAATAAACACCCAATGACTCCCCGATCCCAAACCATGCAGTGGTTCCCCGGGGGGAAAGCGCATAGAGCAGGCCGCCTTCTGCTTTTATTTTTTTGGCATCGTCAAATTCCATCCAGATGCCTTCCACGGCGGTAGGCCTCATCCTGCCATCCTGTAAATTAATAAAGGGTGTATTCAGTAATTGCCGGCCAAAAGTGACGGAAGCATTTTTATACTGGTACTTTAAATAGAATTCCTCCAGCCTGTCTATATTCTTCTTATTGCCCGGGTCACGCACATCAAACAATACTGCTTCATAACGGTTGAACTGGCCGGTTACCGTATCTGCCTTTGAAAGATCGGATGAGCCGATATTAAACGTATAAAAGCCGCTGACCGCAAACCGGAACCCGTGAAAGCGGGCTGTTTCGTACCGGATACCACCCCCTGCTGCATTGGCAAAATAATCGGTAAGGCCGGCCTTATTATCGGTGGCCATAAAAAAATACCTGAAGTGACCGTTGAAATGGCCTCTTTTAAAGGCAGACAATATGGACGTAGTGTCCACTGCCTGGACCTGTTTGCCTTTATACATATCTGGTTTTTCCGAAACCTCCTGGTGCTGTGCCGATACACTGCTCCCTGCAAGCAACATCCATGATGCTACCAGTATCTTTTTCATCTTACGTTAAATTTTACGGAAACTAAAACCCTGATTTAATATAACTCCATCCCTGCTCCTGCTTTGTTACGATCTCAACAATACCTGCTTTAACAAAGCCGGCTTCGGGTATGATCTTTTCTTTCGGTATGTTCCTTTCACTCATGGAAAATTCACAGGCCACGAATTCAACACCCTTCATTTTCATTTGCTGTATTTTTTCCTGCGCTACTGTTTTGCCAATGACCAGCATGCTTAACCCCGGGCCATGACATACCACTTCTATTTTAGTTCCCGGGGCAACCGTAGTAATGTTATTCAACTGTTTCATCAGTGCCTTGTGGGCTAACGTATCATCAATGCTAAGTTGAAAAACAATTTTATGCTGCTGGTTTCCCGCAGTCATTGACCCGGAGGAAGGAACCTGTGCTGTTACTGTTTGAATGGCATTGGCCATCATAAGGACCACGAGTGCTGAAAATATTCTTTTCATTTGTTTGTTTTTTTATTTAATGAAACCGGTAATCCACCCCGGTCACCTGCGTAAGCAGTGTTTGCGGTGCATCCAGGATATCGGCATTTTCGGGCGGCACGGGCGTAACCGGTGAATTGACCGCCAGGTAATCCCTCATCACCGAATGCAGGGTATGGTTGGTGTTCTTTGCATTGGATACATTCCTCATCCGGCAAAGCATATCACTGGGATCCCCATCCCGTTCACAGGCACATATCCTGTATGTTTTATCCAGGTCAAGTGCGGTGGTTTCCACGTTCACAGACTGCACCCTTTTACCCTTTTCCGCAAAAGCATTGAACGTCACTTTCATTCCTTTGAATTTTATGGCCCAGCCACCAAAACGTTCAGAAGCATCTTTTGCAAATACATTGTGCAGTTCACTTTCCAGCCAGTCGTGAATTTGTTTACCGGTCACCATCCCGGTCCGCACCGTGCTGTCAACCGGGAGCATGTCATAAATAAAGCCTTCCGTGATGGGAATGTTCCCGGTATGGTCGGGTGTGGTACGCGGCGGACAAAACCGGAAACCATTCGACAATACTATATCCACATCCGGTTCCTTCCACTTTAATGCATCCAGTATCATGGTATCAATGGGGTTTTCCACCACAAAATACCGGTACAGGGGTATGGTGCTGTAACCTACCACCGAATAAATATCCTTTTCAAATGGCTTTTCATTCTCTTTGATCAAAGCGGTCATTTCAGCGGATGGCCCGAATCTGCCTGCCGCTATTTCCACCAGTTCGTATTTGTCTTTGATCACCTTGCCGTTTTGAATGGTAAGATCCAGTTTACCTACAAATGAACCAAAAGCACCGGGTTCCACCACCTTGCTGTACGTACACTGAATGGGTTTACGAACCCTTTCATGCGTATCGCCGCCAAGGATGTAATCAACCCCTTTGCACTCTTCTGAATTTGCCAGGTGGATCTGTTGTGATAATCCTAAATGGGCCACTATCAAAACATAAGCGCATTGCTCCTGGTTACGTAATACATCCACGTAATGTGCCAGGTTCTCTTCGGGCTTGGTGTAAATGATGCCTTTGCTGTAATTGGGTGATTGGCGCAAGGGAACCAGTGGGTCGGTATATCCCAGGAAACCGATCTTTACGCCCTTGATATTCCAGATATAATAGGGAGGAAAGATCAGTTCCCCCTTTTTATTATCGCCCAGGTCGTGATACATATTGGCACAAACCTTCGGTGCATTCAATGAGCCCAACAGGGTCTGCATGGCCTTTTTATAATAAATGACCTCCCAGTTCCCGGGAAGATAGAGGTCGTAACCCAGTGCATTTAAAAGGGGCACCATTGCCTTGCCGGTGGTTTTAACCGATAGTTCACTTCCCTGGAACATGTCGCCGGTATCAATTAAAAAAGAATGGGGATTCTTCTTTCTTTCTTTATGCAGGTAAGTAGCCAGGTGTGCGTACCCGCCAGTTTTACGGAATACGGCTTTGTCATTTTCCCAGAATAATTCATCGTGCGGATGCACCTGGCAGTGCACATCGGTGGTTTGCAGAATGGAAACGGTAAATGGTTTTTCATCCCCGGGTTCTTCATCGCTCTCCTTTTTGCCGGCTGTTCCGGCCATGGAAAGAATGGGTGTTGAAGCGAGCAATCCTGCCCCGCCAAGGGTGCTTAACTTTTTAATGAAATCTCGTCGCTGGTTTTTCATATGCCACATTATTTTTTTTCTGAGGATGTTTTTTGTTTTACTGCTTCTTCCATTTTCTTTTGTGCTTCCACGATGGGTTTGAAAGGACCGTACTTGTGCTGCGCTTCCGTAAAAGCATCTGCATACGGGCCAAATGGATGATCAGCCGGTTTTTTTGAAATATCGGGCCAGTCTTTCGGAACATTGATGTGCGGTCTTGCCTGTGAAACAACAAAAGCCGCTACATCCCATGCTTCTTCATCGGTGAGTTGCGGATTCTGGTGTGTTACGCCCAGCGGCATATTATATTTTATGTATTTGGCAAAATTGCTGATGCGGTACAGACCGGCACCATCATTAAAACTGTTCTTGCCCCATAAGGCCGGGTACGTATATTCTGTTTTATCCAACGTAAAGACCCCTTCGCCGTTTGCCTGGTGGCAGCTCTGGCACTTTGCAGTATAAACAGACATCCCGTTCTCAGGACTGGCGGCACGGTCAAGCCAGGCAAGGTCTTTAAACCCCGAACCTTCTGCTTTTTTCCCTTTCTCCACATTCGATCCTACAAAGTTGATGTACGAAACAATGGCCTGCATCTCCTTACTTGTTTTAGGCAGGGCTTTACCGTTCAGGCTCCGCTCAAAGCAATCATTCACCCTTTTATAGATATCTTCCACCCCACCGCTCCTTGCCCTGAATTTTGGATAGAGTGAAGCCACGGAACCATAGTTGTTGCCAAAGACAACGGTGCCTGCCTGCAAATGACAATTCTGGCAATTCATGCCATTGCTTATCTGCATTACAGAACCATTGGGGCCAAGATATCTGGAAGTATGTGCAATTAATTCCTGGCCGTATGTTACCTGTTCTTTTTGTTTGGCATCAGGGATGGTACTGATATCAGGTGCCGTCCAGTAATTACCTGCATCCGCTTTCGGTGTACCTGGCTGAGCAGTCGCATCCTGCGTTTGCTCCACGGATTTTCCGGGTTTACCCGTGTAATATAAAATAAATGGTATGGCAACAATGGTGATCACCAATACCACCACAATAAACATCAATCTATTGATGACGGAGACCAGCCCCTGTGTTATTTTACCTTCCTCCTGTTCGTTGTGCATAAGGAATGATTTAAAAATTAATGAGGCAATTTATCCCTGAAGTATCCATATAAGAATGTTCCGATAATGGCGAACAGGAATACGATCGTCATTGTTAAAAAGCCATACCCGATATTTACCACCATCGGACCGGGGCATGCACCGCTCAGTGCCCAGCCCAATCCAAAAATGATACCTCCCGCGAGATAACGTACAACGGATCTTTCTTTTGGATAGAAGGAGATCTGGTTCCCGTGAAAATCCCTTATCTTAAACTTCTTTATCAGTGCCACCCCAATAACACCCAGTGTGACAGCAGTACCTATGATGCCATACATGTGGAAAGCCTGGAAACGGAACATCTCCTGTATCCTGAACCAGGAAATGGCTTCTGATTTAGCCATTACAATTCCAAAGACAATACCGAGTACAAGAAATTTTATAAACTTCATCTGATCAAAATATTAATGGTAGAATTAAAAAGGTCATTGCGAGGCCACCGATAAAAAATCCGATCACTGCGATCAGGGAAGGCAACTGCAGGTCGGATAAACCGCTGATGGCATGACCGGAAGTACAACCACCGGCATACCGGGAACCAAAGCCCACCATCAGTCCACCCATTGCCAGCACAAGAAAGCCTTTTACAGAAAGCATGGCATCCAGGCTGAAAAGTTCGTCAGGCTGTAAGGAGGCTGGTGCTGCAATGCCCAGTTTTGCAAGGTCACCGATGGTTTCCTGCGAGATCTGAACGGGGGCATCGGTTGACAGGAACTGTTTTGCAATAAAGCCGCCAATGATGGCCCCTATCAGAAAAACAAGGTTCCATACCTGGGTCTTCCAGTTAAAGTCAAAAAGTTTGGCTTTCTTTCCCAACCCTGCCACAGCACAAATGGTTCTTAAGTTGGACGAAAAACCGAATGACTGGCCAAAGTACAAAAGAAAGAACATGATCGCTGCAATCATTGTACCGGAGAACCACCAGGACCAGGTTTGTGTTATCACCTCTCTCATGCGATGTATATTAGTCGTTTAAATGAAATGAAATAATGGGTTTGAATAAATGATTGATGAGTTTTTCCGTTGCACTGTGATGGAAGAAACCACCTTTGCCATGAGTACCGATGCAGATGATATCCATATTGATCATCTGGTTAAAATGTATGACCCCGTTCTCCACGTCCTTATCATTTATCAGGTGGCATTCGTAATCGGTTATATTATTCAGCAAAGCAAATTCTTTCATATTGGCTTCAACGGCTGACCGCTCTGCGTCCACGTTGCCGGATGTTATCTGCAGCAGGTGCAGTTTTGTGCCGAAGGCGCTGATCAGTTTATGCATCAGCGCCAGGTCTTCGGGCACCGGGTTGCCGAAATTATGTACCAGCAGTATATTCCGGATGACGAGGTCTGAACGGTCGCACATTAATGAAAGCAACGGTATCCTTGACTTACGGGCGATCATTTGTGTTTCGGAACCGGAGAGTTTTTCCTTTATGCCCCATGCCCCTTTGGTTCCCATTACGATGATATCAAAATGATTTGCCTCGGAAAAATCCAGGATCGCATCGGTCACTTTTCCCAACAACAGGTGTGTCTGGATATGACTGCCATACAATGTTTTAAGATTGGCCAGTTTCCGTTCTGCTATTTCCTTTTGCTTTATCACATAGTTCACGTCGATCTCCCCGCAGGTCTGAATATCCCCATTGGAACCCATGGTTACTGTATCCGGCACAGCCAGAACATGCAGGAAGTGGATCTCGATCGCTGTCTTTTCTTCCAGTTTTTTCACCATCAGGTAAGCAAATTCTGCCTGCACTGAAAAATCGGTCGGTATCAGTATTTTAAAATTTTCCATATTCCTTAAATTACAGGTTTTATACTACTATTTGCACTCAATATTCTGCCAGGCGCCTTTGTTTTCCACATTTTTAATCCCCGCCTGCTCAAGCAATTCCCTGGCAACTCCGGCACGGCTCCCGCTGCGGCAAACCACGATCACCTTATCATAGGCCTTCAATGACCCGATCTTTGCTTCCAGTTCATTCAACGGGTAGTTGACGCTGCAGGTTGCATGGCCGTCGTTATTCCATTCCTCAACAGTCCGTACATCTACAATAATGGTTTTTGTGGCGGCCGTATCAATTGATCGCGTTTCCGTTGTACCGGGTGTTTCCCCGCTGTTTGTGCAGGACAACAGGCCAGCCATAAGCGCAACGGCAAAAAGATATTGTTTTACGTATCTCATTTTACATACTGATTTACGTCCTCCCAGGTACCACCGTTCACCACGTTGGTAAATCCGTTTTGCTCCAGGATCATTTTTGCCTGGCCGCTCCGGTTACCGCTGCGGCAAAATACAATAATGTTCTTTTTGTCTTTGAACTGTGCGATCTGCTGGGTTACGCTGTCTAAAGGAATGTTTACCGATCCTTTTACATGCCCGGAAGAATATTCCCCGGGAGTTCTTACGTCTACTAAAAATGCACCCTCTTCGATCTTCGCTTTCAGATCTACCTGGGAACTGCCACCAAATAATTGTTGTAAAATGTTCATGGTTTTATTTTTATACAGTGAATTTTTTAATTACCCCGATCAGCCCGGCTTTAGGTACCACACCGCTTTGCCTCCAGAGTGGTTTGCCATTCTTGAACAATATCAGCGTAGGCACACCCTGTACCTGGTATTCGTGGGCCGCCTGCGGACTTTTATCCACATCTACCTTTATGATGGTAGCGGCATCGCCCAGTTCTGCTTTTACATCTTTTAAAATGGGAGCCATCATTTTGCAGGGGCCACACCATTCGGCAAAGAAATCTACCAGCACCGGCTTGTCAGAATTTATGATCTCGTTAAATGTCATTTTCGCTGTTTTTTTCTTTTGCGGAACTCCCTTTGTATTCCTTTTTAAACATCCCGAACAGCAAAGCCCCCATCACCGCCCCATACAGCGTGCTGTTCAACGGCTTTGATGTAATGGCACAGGTTCCGGATACACAACCTACCTGCTGCCAGTAAATATACCCGGCTACCGCACCCACGGCTGCGCCAATAAAATAGAGCAGGTTGTTTTTAAACCACTTCTTCATACTGAATTTCTTTTGATACTGATTTATCCTTTACGGGTGGCGCCGCACAATTACCGGCTGCACAACATCGCATGTTAAAAACAGCCATCCCGGTAAATAGTATACCGGCTATTCCAAACAGAACGTCTTTTGCCATCATCCCCTGCACCACTATGGCTATTCCCATAACCAGCCTCAACACCCTTATAAAATTCCAGTTACGGAAGATTGCCTGTTTCATAATAATGTATTTTCCTGTTTTCCCGACAAAGTTAAACCACGCAACCCCTCCCCTACGTAACAAAGGTTACATAAAAAGCAGCCGGTTGGCTGCTTCAAAAAATTAACATCTTACTGTGCTTTCAGCTGGTTTACATACCGGTTATTTCTTTAAAAATGCCGAATACATCCATACCAGTTTTTCCTGTGCCCGGATATAGTCGCTCATTAAAGCATTGGTTCCTTCATCGTTGGCACCTGCGGCCAGTTCCAGTATCTCCCGCTGGATGATGATGATGGTTTTAAATGCCTCCAGGATCTGCTCCACGGACCTTATCCCATCGGTAACCCGGGGGCTTTCCTTGATACCCGAGACCCGGGCATAAGCCGAATAGTTATGTTCCGGGGTAAAGCCCAGGGTAAGGATCCGCTCGGCCACTTCATCTATCTTAAGCAGCAGGTCGTTGTACAGTTCTTCAAACTTCCCGTGCAGTTCAAAGAATTTATCCCCCTTGATATTCCAGTGATAGCCCCTGGTATTCTGGTAAAAGATGGAGTAGTTTGCCAGCAGTACATTCAGTTTTTCTGCCAGCTGTTGGCTCTTTTTCTTATCGAGTCCGATCGCGTTCATGGTTGTCATTTTATATTTAAAATTAATTTTTCTTTCCGGTATTTTCCGTAACATTAGTTACATAAATGCCCTAATTCCCGGTTTACTGCAAATGATAAGCGGTACCATATTTCACTTCTGTCATGATAAAAGAACTCTGTACCGTACCGATATTGGCCAGTTTTGCCAGTTTGTTGAGGATAAAGTCGTGGTAAGCTCCCATATCATCCACTACGATCTTCAGCAGGTAGTCATAAGAACCCGTCATGTGATGACATTCCATTACTTCAGCCAGTTTCACTACTGACTTTTCAAAATCCTTCAGCATCAGGTGGGCATGTTCCTTCAACTGCACATTGGCAAAGGCCACCAACCGCTTCTCAATTAATTCCCGGTTCAAAATAGCCACGTACCCGCTGATATATCCTTCCTTTTCCAACCTCCGGATCCGTTCATAAACGGCGGTAACCGATTTACCCAGTTTGTCAGCGATCTCTTTTGTTGTAAGCCGTGCATCATGCTGCAACAGCATTAAAATGCGCTTATCGGCCAGGTCATACTTTGCCATCTGGATTTTTTATCTAAAAATAAAACATTTCCCAGACTTTTTATCTAAGCGGCCGGTTGTTTGTCCCGGTTAATAGTTTTGTTTTCGGTCATAACCTCCGTCATTTTTTTTCCGGGGGATTCATGTAACCTTTGGTAAAAAATATACCATGAGCAAAAAGATCTTTGCAACCGAAACCCTCATGATGGGGTATGGTTATAAACCTGCATTAAGCGAAGGCGCCGTAAAGTGCCCGGTCTTTCAAACATCCACCTTTGTATTTAATACGGCCGAAGAAGGAAAAGCATTCTTTGAAATGGCCCATGGGAAACCGGGACACGAGGGAGAACAGATGGGTTTGATCTACAGCCGCATCAATAATCCGGATATGGAAATACTGGAAGAAAGGCTGAAATTATGGGATGGCGGGGAGGCTGCCGCTGCTTTTTCCAGCGGCATGAGTGCCATTGCCACTTCACTGGTCAGTTTTTTACAACCCGGCGACATTTTGTTATTCAGCAATCCCATTTACGGGGGTACACACAAATTCATTCATTTTATGCTGCATAACTGGGGGGTCACTTCCATTGGATTTAATGCAGGGGACAGCAAGGAAGATATCATTAAGTTGCTGGAATCAAAACAGGCAGGCGGCAGACTCAGGATGATCTATGCTGAAACACCGGCCAACCCTACCAACGATCTGATCGATATTGAAATGTGCAGTGAAATAGCCGCCCGGTATTCCACCCCCGGGAAAAAAGTATTGGTGGCCATTGATAATACGTACATGGGGCCATTGTGGCAACATCCATTAAAACACGGCGCCGACATAGTATTATACTCGGCTACCAAATATATTGGTGGTCACAGCGATCTTATTGCCGGTGCAGCGGTCGGCAGTACAGAAATCATAAAAACAATAAAAAAGAACCGCACGGTATTTGGCACCATCATTGACCCGCACACCAGCTGGCTGCTGATGCGAAGCCTTGAAACCCTGAAAATAAGGATGGAAACTGCGGCGGCCAATGCTGCCAAAGTAGCTCAGTATCTTTTATCCCATCCCAAAGTTGAAAAGGTCTATTACCTGGGATTCACGGAAACGAATAATCCCGGGCAGGCCGGCATCCTGAAGAACCAATACCTGAGTTACGGCGCTATGCTGAGTTTTGATGTGAAGGGGGGTGAAAAGGAAGCATTCACTTTTTTAAACAACCTTACGCATATCAAACTGGCCGTAAGCCTGGGTGGGACCGAAAGCCTGGCTGAACATCCTTTCAGTATGACACATGCCGATGAACCCGCAGAAGAAAAAAACAGGCTCGGACTTACTGATAAAATGGTCAGGCTCAGTGTGGGAATCGAAAACCCGGAAGATATTATCTGGGACATCGAACAGGCTTTGGCAGCTGTTCAGGAAAAAAACCAGGGTATGTCAGAAACGCGATCGTTTCGGGAACAGGACATAAATGCATGAACCAATACCTCCGCAACACGGGTTATAGCGGAATAAAACCCGCCCAGGAAATTGGTCAATCTTAAATTTTAAAGGGCCCGGCTACGGAAAAATAAAATGCCGGATGGTCTCCGGCATTTTATCTACGGGCTTATATCACATCAAAAAGAATAATTCATTCCGATCATGACCATGTCGGTGGTCATTTTATACGATACGTTGCTGCCGGGAACGGCTCCGTATATATTGGTAGGACTTTTCATCATCGGGCTTAATAAAGGGCCGCTGACAGAACCACTGCTGGTTCCGTGGTGATACACTGCATTCAGGTTAAAGCGGCTATTGAATTCATAGCCAAAACCTACCTGGAATGCATTTTTAATAACCGCTGTTGCCGGAATGGAGAAAAATGCCAACTCACTGCTGATCGGGTTAGAGCTGTATGTATACCCAACTCTTACCGGCAATTTATTGATGCCTTTGAACTGGATCCCGGCAGATATTATGGAAACGTCTTTCCAGCCAAAACCGGCTACGGAAGCAGTGTTTGTCCATCCTTTATCCTTGAACCCTGCTGTATTTTTGTAGTTCACAAACCGGTAATCAACCGCCACATCAATTTTATTCTTTGAATAGCCGATGCCTGCGGAGAGAATACCGGGGTAATTCATTTTAAATTTCACATTGGGAGCTTTACTGCCATCCAGGTAGGTGTTTTCAAAATCAAAGCTGCTGAAATTTTGCGGCGTTTTATAAGAGGCCCCCAGTTTTATTCCTTTACCGGAATTGTAGAACACACCAAACTGTCCACCCATTCCAACGGCTTTTCCTTTATCACTTACCGGGTATCCCAATGCCGGGTTGGGTGATGAAAGAGGGTTTGGCGCCAGTTTTAATGTTGCATAATTAAAAGTAGGAGCCAGTCCAATTGAAAATTGCTCAGAAATCTTATATGCGTATGTCACTCCAACCTGCAGAAGCTGGTAATCTGATTGTATTCGCCCAAATCCGCCCTGGCTTTGCGGCATGTTAACAGGATTTGAATTGCTTTCCGGGAAAGTAACTCCAAATCCACTGATGCCAAATGCAGACAGGCCAAAGGTATGTTTACTGTTCTTTTTGCCCCATACCATTGCCAGTGCCGGCATTACTGAAACGCCCCGGTCATCTTTGGTCATACCACTCATGGGTCCGCCGGGTGTGGGTACCGTTGAATATAAGACCGGTGAAGAAAAGAATAACCCTGCATTCACTGATAATATCCTTGAATCAAAGGCCGAAATGGCTGCTGGGTTCCATTGCAAAGCTCCATTTATATCAACAGGCTGGGCGGTTGCAGCGCCCCCCATGGACATGTTGACAGCACCGATTCCCTGCATAATATGACCCGCCTGTGCAAATAAAATAAAAGGCAGAAACCCCAATCCCAATGTTGCTAATAACTTTTTCATAATCGTAGTTTTTAACTGCATTGACTGCAGTATTGAAATAATTTTTTTGTTGCTATTCCAGCCTGCAAATTGCTTTACCAGGCTGGATAGAAAGATCCTGATCTATACAAAAAGCATATGCACTCCCTCGCCCTGGCTCTGCTTGTAAAAATCCCCCACGGTTATCACATCCTCCACACCTTCATACAGATCTTCTTTCTTGTAATGGAACATATCCATGGCCAGTTTGCATGCCCACAGTTTAACCCCCGAAGCGGTCAGGATATCTAAAAATTCATGCACATCCGGCATATCAATTTTTTCCATTTCTTTTTTCATCATCGTACTTGCCAGCGCTTCCATACCGGGTAAACCACCCAGCATGGTTGGCATGTGCATGGCAGGGTTACCTACGGTTGCCACGTGCAGGTGCTCCAGTTTTCTTTTATGAATTGCTTCCAGTCCGAAAAAAGTAAAGAATATTTCTGATGCGATCCCTTCCATACGGGCCCCGTTGGCCAATACAAAAGCAGCATACACATTCTCCAATGTTCCCTTTGATAGAATGATCATCATTTTTTTAATGGCTCCGTTATTCTCGTTCATAACTGACATATTTTAAGTGGTTAAATACAACTGGCCGGTTTGGGTATGCCGGCAATTTTTGTTGCGGTTTTTAATGGGGCTGTTGGAAATAACTGGTAGAACTCTTTAATGTCCAATACGCCGCTTTTACCAATACGCCGGATACTGAGTGCCACCTGGTTGCTGTGTTCCTTTTGCAGGTACTTTAAGATCTCCCAATGCCTCGGGGTTAAAGCCACTCCTGCTTCTGCTGCAATTACTTCACCTATGCATTCGTCCCATTGACCAAAATCGGTCAGGTAACCTTCTTCGTTTATGGTAATTTGCTTACCTGCTATTGTTTTTTCCATGATCTTTTTATTTTAATGATTTACTAATTTATGCGTACTGTTTCCCGCTTTCAGACATGGTTGCTGAAACAAATGGAATATGTGTTCCTTTCAATAAAACATTCCAGTATATCCACCGGAAGGCCAGTTTACCCATGTGATTCATCCTGCTTTCTTTTAACAACCGCAAAGGCCCGATGCCTGCAAACGGGAAGGTCCCTTCAACCGGCTCATGGGTATAATTAAAATCTATCAGCAGCGCCTTACCATTGCCTGTTTCCACAAAGCAGTTCGCATGCCCGTCAAACTCCTCTTTCAGGGGTTCCCCTTTTACATAAAGCAGAATATTATCGGTGAGTATCTCTGCTTCAAAGTGTGCAACAGAACCGGCTTTGGAAGCGGGTATATCGCTGGCATCACCTAATACAAAAATATTTGCATACGCTTTTGACTGCAGGGTTGCTTTATGCGTAGGTACATAATTCAGGTCATCGCCCATACCGGATCTTTCCATTAATGCATCGCCTTTGTTGGTTGGTACCGTTACCAGCAGATCAAACGGAACGGTTTTACCCCCGTAATCCACAATCTCTTTCTTCTCATTATCAACCCGCTCAATGGCAAAATCGGGTTCAATGTTGATGCCCTTTTCGTGTAACAGATGTTCAAGCGTTTCCGTGGCTTTTGGTTTCGTGAAGGCACCGCTTAAGGGGGTAACATACGTGATCTCCACTTTATCACGCATGTGTTTATGTTTGAAGAATGAATCGGCTAAAAAAGCAAATTCCAGGGGCGCCACGGGGCATTTGATGGGCATCTCTGTAATATGTACCACCAGTTTACCGCCTTCCCATTCTCTTAATTTATTCCGCAAAGCCAAAGCGCCTTCGAAGCTGTAAAAATCAAAAACGGATTTTTGCCACTCGGGCCCTTGCATGCCTTCGGTCTCCTCCGGGGCTATTTTGGCACCGGTGGCTATTATTAAGATGTCATAGCCCAATGCATCGCCGCCATCGAGCTGTATCTTATTTTCCGCCGGCAGGATGCGGCTGATCTGCCGTTTGATCAGTTTTACATCTTTTGGTATGAACTCGTCAATGGATTTAATGATATCTTCCGGCGTATAAATATCAAAGGGTAAAAAGAGATAACCGGGTTGATAGTGATGTTCCTCTTTTTCATCAATAATGCTTATCTCCCAATCGGGTTTTTTCAGGTGATGATGCAGGTGATTGGCCATCATGGTACCCGCTGTACCAGCTCCCAGGATCACAATATGTTTCATAATTGTTGGTTTTAGATTGTTGCTAACGGCCCGGTAATTTTTAGTGCCGGCCTGAAAATGATAGTTGACCGGACAGAATTAGAGACCAGGCAGGCTGCTTCTGCTTTTTCCAGGATACGCAGCGCCTTTTCCTTGTCCGAACCTGGGAGTATGGTCAACACCGGGGATAAAACAATTTCGCTGATCATGTATTTTCCATCCACTTTTTCCAGTTTACCATCGGCGTTGCTTTCAAAATCCATGAAATCGAATTTGAAATTTTCTGCGATCGCCAGGAAGGTTGTCATCAGGCAACTGTTCACTGCAGCCACCAGTAAATGCTCCGGTGACCAGATGCCCTCCATTCCTTTCGGAAATTCAGGCGGAGTAGCCACTTCTATGTTTGAATGTAAGACGGGAGAACTCATTAATCCTTTCCGGTCAGATTCCCAGTTCAGTTTTACTTCGTAGTGATGTGTGATGTCCATAAAATTCAGTTTTGGTTTAAAATCGAATTACAGGGCTAAATTCAAAAAAAACCGGCGCTGAATGTGTAACTTATATCACACAATACCCAACAATGCCGAGCTTCATGAACGAAGATGACGTTGGTCATGAAAGCAGTTAACCAGGGTCAGGAAACGGGAGAAAAGAAGGAGAAGGACGGGAGAAAACTACAAATTTTAAAGCAGGTGTGAAGAACTGAAATAACCCATTTTGCCGGAAATAGAAAGGCTGTTACAGGTTTTATGTAACCCGCAACAGCCGGCACCAATGATTCAACTGGATGCATTAACCCTTTTTAGCCGGGCAGGTATTCAACCCTACCAGGGAATACAGCGGGCAAAAGCTGATTAAACTGGTCAGTACAAATACAGCACCCAGCACCAGCAGCACAATACCCAATGTACCGGTAACGGTATTGGTAAAGTACAGTACTGCAAAAACGGCTGCCAGCAGTAACCGTATTATGCGGTCGGCATTTCCCATGTTCTTTTTCATAATAATTGTTTTATTTTTTAAATGATTGAATAGCCCAAACAATTGCTGTAATCATAGCTATGCAAAACAAACATACCAACAATAACCTGACGATTTTTTGCTTCATTGAAAAACGCTATACAGCAAACAAAGAGGAAAAAGACCGTACCCACCCGTTCAGTTTTTCAACCGGCATCAATAATATCACGGTGTTTTCCTCGGTTATTGCAAAAACCTTACTCGGGCTGTTCTTTAACCCTGCATTGAATGACATGATACAGCTCTCACCACGCTCAATATAATACAATAATAATTCCCTGTCCGCATGCCGGGTAAATACTTTTACCATTCCTTCCAGTACCAGTGGCACAAATTTTACAAACGCACCATCCCGGATGATCTCAGTCTGAGCCGGGAATTCCTTTACAATTCCAAATCGTTCCAATTCATCAATAAAACCGGCGGGCAAAACAGGCAGGTACTGCTGTAATCTTTTCATGCACTCCTTGTATTAAATGCAAGCTATTTAAAAAGCCCGACATCCATGTGGTGGAACCCTGCCGGGAATCAAATTACTTGAGCAGCCCAGCCGGCTTATCCTTTCTTAATAAACACCTTAATGATCTTCCCGTTTGCTTTACTTTCCCTTCCGGTGTTATCCCAAAATATGTTTTTACTGCTGCTGTTAATTCCGCCTACGATGTACCCGATAAGTGTTTCATTTTTTCCCAGGGAATGCATATCTGCAATTCCTTCCTTAACCATTTTAATATCGGGCCTAAAAATGAACTCGGCAGCTGCGCCGGTATATCCCGGCATCTGAACCGGCAAATAAATTTCCTTTTGCTTTCCGTCCTTCCGAATGATAACACCGATGGTCCTGGTAAAAGGCACATCTTTATTATCAATTATTCTGCCATTAGCATCCGGGTAATACCGGGCTATGCCGCCAAAAAATACGGAGTACATGGCTGCTGAAGCCTTGTCATATATGGGCAATACGGCACTGTGATAATGATTGAATTTCTGATCAAACCCTTTACTTACTTTATGGCTTCCCTCAACAATATCTACAAAACTGGTGAACGGTATATCCTCTTCATACTGAAATACGCCTGAAAACATGGTAAAACCCAATTCGTCATTTTTAAATACCTGTGGCACCAGATTATAATCCCTCCGATGAAGATTGATGGTATCCTTTATTGCTGAATAGTTCTTTATGACCGGTGTGTCATTCTCATATTCGATCATAAATTTCCTGATCTCATTTGTGTACTCCTGCACAAAACCAGGGCCATGATCCGGGCCATGCGGGTTATACCTGCCCTCAAACCTTTGTCCCCCGGCCAGCAGGAACGTATCATTTATTTTTGCAAGCCTGCCCCCCGTTACGGCCATTCTTTCATCCCTGATCTGTATAAATAAAGAACCTGCCGGATCCCTGTTCATAATAGCCGTTATCAGCTCATCTACTTTTATTACCACCAGGTACGGAAATGTAATGTGGTCATTGGCAGTTTTGCTATACCCATATCCACCGGTTAACACAAGCCTGTTACCCGTTTGCCAGAACTCCATATTGGTACTTTGCAGTTGCTCTGCAAGGGGGGCAGGTAAATCTTCCAAAGACCGTTTCCACAGTTTTTTATTCAGGGGATCCACCACATAGAGATAGGTGTTTTGCCCTTCTTCATTAAAACTGGCAAAGGGTTGCCTGCGGTGAAGGCCGTCTTTTCTGCCCCCAACCAATAACCATTTCCCCTGCCAGGTTGCATATGCATACGATTGCAATGCAGGCAAATCATTAATTTCCATTGATTCCAGTCGAATAGTAAATGGAAATTGCTTTGCCTGGCTTTGAGCCCCTGCAATCAGTATGATAAAAAGGGAGGCTATGGTAACTACTATATTCTTTTTCATATGCAAATGTTTTTACTGAGCTGACCGGCTGGTTCCCTAGTCAACATGAATCTGTATCCCCTGATCTAATGAATCAATTTTCAGAATCCGGTTTCCATCGGACTATTGATAATGGCATCAAACTCAGCCTGGGTAATATACTGGGGGATGTATGTACCTCCAACATTCAGGATATTACCATAGAATGACCGCATGTGATTACGGCTTCCCTTGGCAAGCATATTATACACCAAACGGATATCCTGGTTGTCAACACTGATCAATGCTTTTGTCAGATCATAAATATCAAGGTCTTCAATGGTAGCACCCACTTTATACGCATTCAACAGGCTGGCAGTGCCTTGTGCCACAAGCTGATGATAAAGATTCTGCAAGGATGCATTGCTGAAAACACCAACGGGATTGGATCCAACCGGGTCTGCTAAGCCATACTTATTCAGCAGCATCAATACTGCATCCATATGTGTTTGCTCGCTGTTGGAAATATTTGAGAAAATAGTTGAACCCCACTTGCTATACAACGTGATATAAACATCCCTCGCAAGTTTTTCTTCTTCCCGCATAAACGGGAGACTTGTTAATTCAGCCGGGCTTAATGGTTCATTCGGCAAACTGTTAACCTGTGCCTGGAGATTAACCATATTACCATTCCCGTTGTTGCCTGTATTATTGGAAGGGTCATCGTCCTTGCTGCAGGAGAAGACTGAAAATATGAGTACGGCCCCTATTAAATAAGAAGCGATTGCTTTTAATCTATTTTTCATGATCAGGTGTTTTAATTATGATTAATTTTTTACGTTATGAAGTTAGCCCGGTAAACAGCTGAAATCAGTAACAAGTGTTACATAGGCTACAACCGGTACAGAATATTTGCCATTGCCCCGGTTATATGCATCCATTTTACTGTGTTTTTCCAGTGATTACTATGACCAGGCGCTCCTGAAAAAAGTACAAGTATTGGCGCAGGTTTCTGAAAAGCAACCAGGATACTTTGCCGGAACCTATCTGATAAGCAATAACTGGCTATCCCGTATTCCTTTTACCAGGTGTTTTACACCTGCTTCGATATTCACATAAATACCGGGCAATAAGATCACTTTTGCCCCCTTTTCATTTTCAAAAACCACTTCTCCGGTCACACAAATCAAAAGGGCTGCTGTTTTGGTCTGGTGCTCCTTCAGGACCTGGCCGTTTAGGATCTGAATAGCTGTCACAGATCCTTCTTCTGCTTTAAAAAGAGGAATAGCGGAAACAGGTTTTAGTCGTGCATGCAGATCGCTTATGTTCATCATGGTCGTTTTTTATCTTTTTCCATTTCCACCACCCAAAGCCCTCTCACTTCAAAAGGGTACAGTTTTTTTATTTTTTCATACGTGGCGGACGTGATATCTGTGTCTTTATTCCCATGGCATTGCAGGCACATTGCATTTGTCAAGATCGGGTAGTATCCAACCATTTTCCCGTTCATGGCTGTCATCTTTGCTACAAGGCTGTCGCCTTTGTTCATCTTATCTTTAAGTACCCGGATATATGTCCGTTCATTTTCATTGGCCTGGTTGCGGGGATTCCTTGGTTTGTCAGTTACTCTTCTGATACCGGCATTCAGTGAATGAGCCATGCTGTCAGTCAGGTGTATGGCCGTTGTGTTACAGAATTCAATGGCATATTCAGTCCCGGCTTTCTGAATGGCATTAACCAGGTTTTTTGCCAAAACAGATTGTGCCTGGGTTGCGGCATTTTTGCCTATCGCCCTGTAATCGTTTTCTGTTTTTCCGGTTTCGGCATCAACAGGATGATCGGCACCCGAACCATTGC
This sequence comes from Chitinophagaceae bacterium, assembly GCA_016710165.1. NCBI lineage: Bacteria > Pseudomonadati > Bacteroidota > Chitinophagia > Chitinophagales > Chitinophagaceae > Chitinophagaceae bacterium. The sequence continues at coordinate 1,831,123 of JADJLJ010000001.1, forward strand.
AGGCATGAATGAATGCTATCGATAAAAATAACACCCCAGCTATGACAAATGATTTTTGTTTCATGGAGATTTGTTTCCGCACAAATAAAGGTATTTTTATATACCCTGGTAAGTAACTTTTGTTGCACAGCAAGATGATCCTGGTCAGTGAATTTCCAGTCAACCAATATTGTAAAGCCGGTCTTTATATAAATGGGATAAAAAAAAGCCGGGGTATAAACCACCAGCTGTGTATCAATATCAACAAACTGCTTTTCTTACGTTATTTACTCTTCACTTCTTCTGAAACCAGCAATTTCTCCTCTATTATTTTTTTGAAAACATGTTTTGGAAAGGCACCCGGCTGCATCATGGGTTCTCCGTTGGCATCTATAAAAAGTATAGTAGGTATGCTTTGAATTCCAAATACAGCGGATAATTCCTGCTCAATATCTGTATTCACTTTATAGATCACCACCCTGCCTTCATATTCCTTGGAAAGCTCTTCCAGCACCGGGGCCACCATTTTACAGGGGCCGCACCAGTCGGCATAAAAATCAATGATGGCTGGTAATGCTCCCTGGTATTCCCAGTCCTGCTTTGTATCGTAGTTAAACACTTTATCTTTAAAATCCTGCGTGGTCATTTGCATCGTTGCCATAATTGTCATTTATTTCTGTAAAGGTAATATAACCGTAATACCTGCCAGGTAACTTATGTTACTTTTATACAGGTATTAACTGCGGCAGATGGTACGATATACAGCATTTTTTGAAAAGCTGGTTCCTGCATCCGGGTACAAATTAAAGACCGAAGTAAAAAGAGGCAACCTTTCGGCTGCCTCTTTCTCTTTCTATGTTCCTTAACCCTTCAAAAAGTATACTGCAACTACATTCATACTTTCATCACTTTACTCTGGCACACATAATCCGTACGGGGAATAGCTGTATTACTGATCGCCTTGAAGCCTCCTTCAATTTCAGTAAAGTTATGATAGCCCCGTGCCTGCAAAACAGAGGCTGCGATCATGCTCCGGTATCCCCCGGCACAGTGTACAAAAAAGTGTTCGTTGGGATCAATATCATTTATCCACTCATTGATATACGCCAGTGGTTTGTTGTAGGCGTCTTCCACGTGCTCTGCGGCATATTCCGACTCTTTTCTTATATCAATCACTTTATCCTGGCCTTGTCTGAAACTTTTTTCAAACTGTTCTGCTGATATCCTGTCTACCACATCCACCTGTTTGCCTGAGTCGAGCCAGGATCTGAAACCACCCTTCAGGTGACCTACCAGGTTATCAAAACCCACCCGGCTCATCCGGGTCACGGCCTCTTCTTCGTTCCCCTCTTCCGTTACCAGCAGGATCGGCTGGTTCACATCAGCGATCAGCGCCCCCACCCAGGGAGCAAAATCGCCATTAAGCCCAATATTGATCGACTGGGGGATAAAGCCTTTATAAAAAATCCCGTTGTCCCTTGTGTCTATGATCAGCGCTCCTGTTGACTCTGCAGCCATTTCAAAAGCATCGGGGGTCAATGCCCTCAGCCCGTTGTTTAAAACATTCTCAAAACTTTCGTATCCTTTTTTATTCATGGCCACATTCATCCCGAAATATGCCGGGGGCGGCAGCAGGCCATCCGTCACTGCTTTGATGAATGATTCCTTATTGGGCTGGTTGAGGGCGTAATTCATTTTTTTCTGGTTGCCCAATGTGTCCACCGTTTCTTTCATCATGTTTTTACCACAGGCGCTTCCGGCTCCGTGTGCCGGGTAAACGATCACATCATCCGCAAGAGGCATGATCTTGTTGTTGAGGCTCTCATATAATAATCCGGCCAGTTCCTCCTGTGTCATGTGTGCGGCTTTTTGTGCCAGGTCGGGACGGCCCACATCGCCTAAAAACAATGTATCGCCACTGAATATGCAATGATCTTTCCCGTTCTCGTCCTTCAGCAAATACGTGGTGCTTTCCATCGTATGGCCCGGCGTGTGCAGTGCCTTGATGGTTATGTCGCCGATCCGGAACTCCTCATTGTCTTTTGCCAATACCGCATCAAATTCGGGATTGGCATTGGGACCATACACGATGCGTGCTCCTGTTTTTTTACTTAGGTCAACATGACCACTTACGAAGTCGGCATGAAAATGGGTCTCAAAAATGTATTTCAGTTTTACACCGTCCTTTTGCAACCTGTCGATATAAGGTTTTGTTTCACGAAGCGGATCAATGATGGCCGCTTCTCCATTGGATACGATGTAATAGGCACCTTGTGCCAGGCATCCGGTATAGATTTGTTCTATGTGCATAGTTTTTGTTTTTATAGGGCAAAGTTGGGCATTTTTTTCCGGACCGTTTGGTAACATTTGTTGCATTTAAAAAGCCCCGGAACGGGTCCGGGGCCAGTCACTAAACGTTCCTCTTTCTATCACTTTTATAACAAAGTTGTAGGACATACATACGCTGTTTTCGGGACATTTGTTTTTGCCATTTCACTGAAGCCCCCGCTCACATCTGCAAAATTATCCCAACCCCTTTGCTTCAATATGGATGCTGCTATCATGCTCCGGTAGCCTCCTGCGCAATGCAATACAAAGGACCTGTCTTTTGGAAATTCGGCCAGGTGGCTGTTCAGCTGGTTCAGGGGTATATTCACCGCATCGATCACGTGCTCTGCATCGTACTCGCTTTTCTTACGGATATCAATTACCAGCGGCTTCTCCGTTTCATACAATGTTGCAAATTCTTCAGCGGTCATACGTTTAACAGACTCTGTTTCTTTGCCGGCTTTTTTCCAGGTTTCAAACCCGCCGTCCAGGTAACCCATTGTATTATCATAACCTACCCGCGACAAGCGGATAATGGACTCTTCTTCCCTTCCGGGATCGGTTACCAGTAATATTTCCTGTTTCACATCGGGTATCATTTCACCCACCCATTGTGCAAAATTCCCGTCGATACCGATGTTGATGCTGTTGGGAATAAAGCCTTTTGCAAAATCCGAAGCAGCCCTGGTATCCAGTATCAATGCCCTGGTCTCGTTGGCAACTATTTCAAATTCGGAAACGGCCATTGGCCTTTTTCCCCGTTGCATGATCGTATCCAGGCTTTCGTACCCCTTGATATTCATCAGCACATTCTGAGGGAAATAAACCGGTGGGGTGGTAAGACCGGTAAGCAGTTGCCGGATGAATTCCTCTTTCGTTAAAGAAGGATCCAGTGCATAGTTCACTTTTTTCTGGTGACCCAGTGTATCCGTGGTTTCCTTACTCATCATTTTACCACAGGCGCTTCCGGCACCATGATTCGGGTAAACGATGAGGTCATCGCTCAGGGGCATGATCTTATTCCGGAGTGAATCATACAGGTGACCGGCCAGTTTTTCCTGGGTAAGGTCGGCGATCACGTGCTGGGCGAGGTCGGGCCTGCCTACATCGCCGATGAACAAGGTATCACCGGTAATGATCCCGTGTTCCTTTCCCTGCTCATCGATCAGCAGGTAGGTAGTGCTTTCCATGGTATGACCGGGAGTATGTATCACTTTAACCGAAGCGTTCCCTATTTTAAAAACCTGCCCGTCTTCAGCAACAATGGCCTCATAAGCCGGTTTGGCGGTGGGGCCAAAAACGATCTTTGCCCCGGTCTTCTTCACCAGGTCTAAATGACCGCTTACAAAGTCGGCATGAAAATGTGTTTCAAAAACGTATTTGATCTTTGCATTGTCCTTCAGCGCCCGGTCAATATAAGGCTGCACTTCCCTGAGCGGATCAAAAATGGCAGCTTCGCCATTGCTTTCCAGGTAATAGGCTGCGTGTGCAATGCAGCCGGTATAGATCTGTTCTAGTCTCATATTTTTTAAATTTTTTTAGTGAATGATCATTACAATACAACTGATGGTTCGCAATTCCCCCAGGTTCAAGGACACCTTGCCCGGCAGGGCATCATTATGTTAATTTTCCTGGTCATGATTTATTGATATGTTTCACAAAAATTCAAAACAATCGGGTTTTGTAACAGTAACTATTGTTACAATAGAACATGATCTTTGTCATGTTTTAAACTTTTTGGCATAAAAAAGGCTGCCGGGGCAGCCTTGAAAAGATCAATTCTGTATTCTATTAATGACCACCGGACGGGAAGAATATCTCCTTCACTATGATATAGATGCCCATAACAAGTACAAACCAGCCGAATCCTTTTTTTAGTTTATTGCCCGGTATTTTTTTAGAGAGGTATATGCCGATAAATATCCCCGCCACGGCAAATGCGGTAAAACTGCCCAGCAGTTTCCAGTCAATGATCTCTTCTCCCTGCAGGTCGCCGATGAAACCGATCAGTGATTTGGCAGCAATGATGAATAAGGAGGTGCCCACCGCCAGTTTCATCGGCATGCGGGCAAGCAGTACCAGTGCCGGTATGATCAGGAATCCGCCGCCGGCTCCAACCAGCCCGGTGAGGATCCCCACAACCGTCCCTTCCAGTAAGATCATCGGGTAGTTATAGTGGAGCGCTGCGTTCTCATCCGGCTGGGGTTTCTTGCCGGACCGTATCATACTTATGGATGCCAGTATCATGACCACGGCAAATAATAACATCAGGGCAATGGCTTTTGTAATTACGAGTGAGCCTATTGAAAACAGTTCTTTGGGTATATGGGGTACCAGCCACATGCGGGTGGCATACACGGCTGCAATGGAAGGGATGCCAAAAATGAAAACGGTCTTGAAATCAACTTTTTTCTGCAGGGCATTCTGAATCCCGCCCACCAGCGCCGTGGACCCTACAATGAACAACGAATATGCTGTTGCCAGCACCGGGTTCACCCCCATCACATATACCAGGATGGGTACCGTTAAAATAGAGCCGCCACTGCCTATTAAACCCAATGATATGCCCACTAAAGCTGCTAAAATATATCCCAGTATCTCCAAGATCGTTTTATTTAAAGTACCGCAAAGTTGTGATTGTTGAAATAAACGGACTGTTACAATAGTTACAATTCATTTTGCTGCCTGTTTCCGTTGTTCCTGCGACTGTAATATATTCCCAGCACATATACTATCAGTAAAGGTATGGTGAGCAGGGCAGAAACAACTGTCAGGAACATCAGTACAAAATAGGAACTGTCGTGTGGGGTCGGGTCCCGTACGCCACCCATTAAATTGAATACCACCCGGTGCAGATTAAGTGCTGTTAAGACCGAGATGATAAGGCAGATAGGCATTAATGTAACAGTAAGGATATTGCCATAGCTCAGCCGGGTAAACCGCCTTAAAAAATAATTCAGCAGCAAAAGCCGCCAGGCAGCCACGATGGCCAGGAACCAGACATTGATCTTATTTGCTGTACCGATGCTTACAAATTTCTCTACCGGAATGGTATACAGGATAGCCGGGAAGGAAGTGAGGCCAATGAATGTGACTACTGTAAAATAATCCCATTTATCCGCCGGGAATGGCTTAATGATGAGCCATATGAATGCTGCCAGTACAAAGATGTAGATTACAGACCCCAATCCCAGGTGCTGAAGCAGGCCTGCCCGTTCATCGTCCCAGTAGCGGCCCATCCCAACAATCCATGTGCCTGTGAGCCCCGCTGCAAAATGTCTTTTATCAAATTGCCCTATTTCTTCCCGGGTGATCCGGAAGGTTAAAAGCCTGAATATCGTTTTCCATACACGCATACCGGGTGTAAGGTATTTTTTTACAGCAAATAAAAAAAGCCCCTGACCTGTCTGTTCAGGGGCTTTTAATGATGGTGGCCTCGCCAGGAATCGAACCTGGATCTGGAGCTTCGGAAACTCTTATACTATCCATTGTACTACAAGGCCGGGGGCCGTAACTCGTTAATTAGTTAATCGGTGGGCAAATGAATTTTGCAAGCCCTATATTTATCAAACTCTATCCCGGATTAACCAATTAACAGATAACGTATTAACATCATCATTTTCCCAAATGCGTGAAATTACTTCCGAATATTTTTACCGCAATGGCCAGCAATATTACGCCAAAAAATTTTCTGATTACCACCATGCCGTTCGGACCCAGCATTTTTTCTATCCATTTCAGGGAATGCAGGACCAGGTAAATGAAAATGCAGTTGATCAAAATGCTGATGAGAATATTAATATCGGCATAATTTGCCTTCAGGCTCATGATGGTGGTAAGCGTGCCCGAGCCGGCTATCAACGGAAATGCGATCGGAACCACGCTGCCGCTTTTGGGGTTCCCGTCCGGCTTGAAGAACTCAATCCCCAGCACCATTTCCAGGCCGATGATAAAGATCACAATACTTCCTGCCACGGCAAAGGACTGCACATCCAGGCCAAGGATATTCAGGAACTGCTGGCCCACCAGCATGAACAATATCATCAATCCCCCCGAGGCAAGCGTGGCCTGCAGGGACCGGATCTCGCCTCCCATTTTAGCCCTCAATGCTGCCAGCACGGGTATATTACCCACCATGTCGATCACCGCAAAAAGGGTGAACGAAACGGTCAGTATCTCTTTTGCCGAGAGGTTATCGAATGTCATCCTGTTTATTTGTGCAAAGATAATCAGCCTTGCGGTAATCCCCGTGGATCATCCTTTTTTGGGTAGTGCATCAGTTTGAAAATATTAAACTAAAATCCTGTCATGCTGAGCTTGTCGAAGCAAATTGTACTGCTAAATCGCCTTCGACAAGCTCAGGCTGACATCTACTTTTTCAAACTGCTACACTACCCTTTTTTGAAAACAGCCGCTGCAGGCTCCGCAGGCAATGGATGCAAAGGCAATCGTCGTAACCGGCCTCTATATATGCCCGTTCTTCTTCCGAGAGGCTAACCCCACTGCACTGGCATTGCGTGATGCTGCCGGGCTTACACTCAAATACTGTCTTACAACGGGGGCAATGCTTTTCTTCGTGTTTGCACATTATACCGCAGTTTTAATCAGCAGGTAAGGCGGAAAGACGTCATGATCAAATCAAAGAAAAATAAATGATCCCGTCTTCCTGCCTTCCCGGCAATGAGATCATAAACCCAGGTTAACCCCGGCCATAAAATTAAACCGGCGGCTGTTGTATCCCCGTACCTCTGCATATTTTTCATCGGTGATGTTCTTCAGGTCAACAAATACTTTTGCGTTCTTTGAAATGGTATAGGTTGAATAGAGGTTCCAGGTATAATAAGCCGGCATTTCAATAGGTGCAGACATGTAAACCACTTCGTAGCGTTTACTCACACTCTGGATGCCGGTATTCAGGTACCAGTTCCTGGTAACCGCAATACCCAGGTTCAGGTTAATGGTTTGTCGTGGCCGGCGGTAAAGATTAAAGTAGGAAGTATCTTTTGCGCCTGTCTTTGTCTCAATCTTTCCATCCAGGTTCACATAATTGGCCGTGAGGTGTACGTTGCCAAGATCCACACTGGCTTCCAGTTCCAGCCCCCTGTCCTTCTGTTTTTCGGCATTGGTATAATAGCTGGCATACGTGGGCGCACCGGCGCTGTAAAAAATAATATTGTCCTTAATATTCCGGCTGAAGTAAACAGCCCGGAGATTCACATTGTTGTTTGCATATTGAATACCCCCTTCAACACCCAGGGATCTTTCCGGTTTAAGTTCCTGCACCTGGTTGCGGTATTCAGAATATACCTGGTATAACGAAGGCGTTTTAAAGCCAGAACTGATGTTTCCGAATATTTTAATGTGGCTGGTGAATACATAAGAAGGATTGAACGAAAAGGTGAATACATCGCCGTAACTGTTAAAATGATTGTACCGGCCACCCAGTTCCACATTAAAGCCGGCCAGTTCTTTTACAACCACCGAGGCATAAACACCCAGTTGATCTACGTTGGCGCTGTCACCACCTAAAGGTGTGGATGCATAAGGCCCGAATGCGCTTACTGAAAAATAACGCTGATCCGTAAGCTGCTTACGGTAATCGGCGCCCGCCAATACATCCACATTCTTTGTTACAGCCATGTTGCTGTATACTTCTGCAAAATGCGATCTGCCCGTATACTCCCCCTTGCTGTAGTAGGAAAATCCTCCGCGGCTTGCTGAATCATCGAGGTATGTTCTTTTGGTTGCATTGTAATTATAATTGACGTGCAGGATGCTTTTACCAATTGCAAAACCGGCACCAATACCTGCCAGCACATTCCTGGTGCGATTGCTGTAGTCGGCATCATCCGTGAATGGTCCCGCATCCCCGTCCGTCTTATAATGGCTGAATTGTGTATTGGCACGGATCGTGATCTTATTTTTGATCTTTTGGATAACGGATGCCTTAAAAACATCCTCATTCATCCCGTCTTTGTCAAAATCCTTTGTTCCGGCCTGGTCCTCTGCCGTAGAAAATCCTTTGCTGTACAGCTTACTGTACTGTGCCGTATAGGCGGTTTGCCTGATCGTTCCGTTAATGCCGGCAGCCGCTTTGAACGTGTTATATGATCCGGCAGCCAGGTTCAGGTTTGCATTTAATTTCTTTGTGCCTGCTTTTTTGCTGATCACATTGATCACAGCGGCCATGGCATCGCTCCCATATAGGGTCGACTGGCTTCCCTTTAATATCTCCACCCGTTCTACCTGGTCGATGGAAATAAAGTTCAGGTCAAAGGCCCCGCTGATACCGGAGGCATCGTATACCGGGATGCCATCGAGCAGGATCAGTGTTTTTCCGGCGGCGCTGCCCCGTACATATACATCCTGGTTGGTACCCAATGTATTTGTGTTCCCGTTCACAATGATACCGGCCTGGGTGTTTAATACCTCCGCCAGTGTTTTACCATTGTTGCGTTCCAGTTGTTCCCCGGTGATCACGGTTACCACTTTACCCGTAAGGGATTGCTTGATGGGAAATTTGGTGGCCGTGACCACCACTTCATTTAAATGCCTGGCACTGTCTTTTTGTGCAAAAAGGTTGCTGCTGAAGAAAACAGCAGCCGCAATAAAAATTTTCTTTTTCATTGTTGAAAAATTTTTTTGTGACTGCTTCCTGGAAAAAAAGAGATAGAGATATAAAAGCCGTTAAGCCGTTACATTTCCTGCCTTTCACCCGAAAGCGTAGAATGATTGTTGATGGACCAGGCAGGTCTTCTGGCTTAACGTTTACTTTACCTTCCCGTCTGCCTGAAGCAAACAGTGGTTGGAGAAAAGTGCCTTTCCTGAACCCCTTCCTGGAGGGGCCTGGGAGGCCGTCTTACAGCTACGGGGATAGCTCCCGACTTGAACGGGATTCCCTTTTAATCCCCCGCCTGAGGCGGGGAAACCAAATCTGCTGCAAATGTAACGGAGAATAAAAAGAAAGTTTAAAAAGATATCCAGTGTATGTGAAAAAATAAAAGAACCGCTGCTGTGCAGCGGTTCTTAAAGGATCTGTAACGGTTTTATTCTTCCGCTTTGCGGCATTCGCCAACAAGGGTATGAAAAGTACCGTGTGCCTCCGTGATCATTTTCTTCAGTTTCTCATTGGAAGCCCTGCTGTCCACCGCTTTTTTAATGGCACTGCATTGGGTCACCAGTTTAGCCAGGGTTGCCCTGGTTTTTTCCGGTTTAAAATCGGCCGGAATGGCGGATGCCTGCCAGTTCTTTGCTGCGATCAGCAGGCTGTCGGCCTTTTCCTTAAGTGGCACAAAATTTCCTTCTTCAGCCGGGTGGAAAGTAGATGACATGAAAGAATGAAAGGTTTTCAGTTCGGGCCATTGGGCCTGGTCGCCTTGTGAAAAGGCAGTTGAGATACCGCATAGCAGAACGGTTGCCAGCAGCATGATCTTTGATTTCATTTTTTTATTTTTTAGTAGTTAAATATTGTTCGGGGTTCTTTAAAAAATCCTCTTTGCACTCCCTGGCACAAAAACCATACACTTTTCCCTTATAGTGTGCTGTATCTTCTACGCCGGCAGACACAGGCATGCCGCAACTGAAATCCCTGGTATTTGCAATTTCAACTCCGGCAAATTTTTCTTCCCCTGCCGGCTGCGTACCGGTTGGTTCCATCATGCTCTTTACACTGTCGTTTTGTGGTGCTTCTTCCTGCCCGTTATTCCTTCCGCAGGAAACCAGCATGGCAGCAAACAATGCAACAACAACTATTTTTTTGTATTTCATAATTCATGTTTTTTAAATTAATTATTGATGGTCATCCTCACCTGGAGATAGATATTCCTGCCGGGCCTGGAAATATTGCCCCAGTCCAGGTGTTCGTGATATTTTTTATCAAATATATTCTCTATGCCTGCCAGCACCTCCATATTGTTTTTAAACAGGGATGTATAGCAGCCAAACCGGGTATGCAATAAGACATACCCGGGTGTGCCATCTTCGCCGTATTGCATATTAATGTTGTTCTGGCTAAATACACATTCTGTTTCCAGCTGTGCAAAAAACCTTCCGGGCTGGAAGCGAAACGACGTGATGTTCTTAAACGGGGCAACCCCGGGCAGAGGTTTGTTCCGGTCATCGAGCCCGTAGGTATAACGGATGGTTGAAACGATATCAGCAGCAGGCATTGGCTTAAAAAAACCGCTGGCTTCCACCCCCATTACGGAGGCGTGCGGGAGATTACTATATACCTTCACTCCCCTGGTACCTGGAGTCATAGCGCTTAATGAAGCATCAACGCTGCCGCTGATAAAACCGTACACCCGGGAATAATAGCCACTGACCTGCACCCTGCTGCGTTTCCGGTTATACAGCAGGGACAGATCTGCCTGTACCGATCTTTCTTTCCCGAGAAGCGGATCTCCGATATAATCGTATGCATCACTGCTGTTGAAAAGATAGAACCCGAATAATTCAGAGGCCGTGGGCATTCGTTCTGAATAACCAAGGGCGGATGTTATTGTAAGCTTTCGCCCGATCTTTTTGGTAACCTGTGCTGAAACATTTTTTAACCCATCCCTCCTTCCGGTAAAGGCAGCCCTGAAAATACCCACCTGCTCTTTGGCTGTCACAGAAACCAACTTCGATGAAATAAGATCTGCCCGGGTTGATACCCGGAAGTGCCATAAACTATCCGGCTGCCACAACCAGGATGCCGAGATGCCATATTGGTTACGGCGGTTATCGGGCCAGGTGAGCATATACATATCCGGCTGTCCCGCCTGGTGCATCGTCATGGAAGCCTGTAAAAAAGTGGATGCACCGTCTGCCCGTATCACTAATTTTTGCTTCCGGTTAATTGTCATTTCCCCTTCTGTGTAAACGCCATAGGTCTTACTTACACCCGGCATATCCATGTGCATGGGTACCAGCGGGCGTTTACTGTCATCCATAAAATGCCGGATGCGGTTGATATAAATTTTTGTCTGCCAGGTATACAGGCGTTTTGCGGCACGATCCCCGTGGATACTGAACGATGCAATTCTTGCAGCTGCATAACCAACATCCATGGGCAGGGCGGGGTACCCGATATTCCATCCATCATCGGCAAGCATATCTGCCTTTAAGTAGATGTTCCGGCTTTGCTGAAATTTTACAGAAAGAGAATAGTTCACTTTCTCATACCTGGAAAACGGAATTACGGTTCCTCCCCCGCTCCGGTAGTCCTTACTGTTGCGGTATGTTCCGCTGGCTGCCGCTGCCCATTTTTTGGCGGAATAATTGAGCCGCACCGATTCAAAAAAACTTTTGGCTGCTGACTGATACCCGCTGCTGAATACACCGGTTATTTTGTTTGGATGACCGAATGAAGGTTCTGCCATCTTCATATTTACCGTGCCCCCGATGGATGAGCCGTTCATGAACCCGTTGCCGGCTGTTTGTACCTGCAGGTTCTGCAGGTTGACCGGTTCTATGTAAATGGTAACCGGATCCATCCTGTCGGTACATGCACCATGAATACGCATGCCGTCAACCTGTATATTTATTTGTCCGCCGCTGAAATAACGGATAGTGGGCTCCATGCCATAAGATCCTCTTCGTACCAGGGATATTTCTGGTAGCCTGGCCAGGATATCCTCCAGGGTGGCAGCGCTGTTGTTCTTTACAAAATTCAGTAACTGCTGCTGGGGCGTTCTTTTTAAACTGTTCACAACCAACTCCTGCAGGTTAATGATCCGTATACTGTCTCCCGCAAATCCGGTGGCACTGCTTTGTGCCTTTGCTGTACCCGTCAATAAGGAAAGCAGTAAGAAAGTCAATGTCTTTTTCATGATCGGAATTTTCTGAGCATGGTAGCAATACCGGCTCACATTATGAACTAAAACTGCACTTCAAAAAACTGTGTGGTGGAATCTGCAACCGCAGAACCTGCCATATAATCCAGATTCAGTTTCCACAAACCCGTCATCGTAAAGTTTACTTTTCCTTTATAATGTCCCTTTGAAACATGCGCCGGGTTTATATTATTGGGCGAACCATGTCCCATGGTGGGCATCTCGGGTGTAAGAATAACAGAAAGGCTGCTGTCTGCCGGGAAACTCATCATAGAAACCCTTTTGTAGATAGCGATCTCCATATCGTTGATCCCGACTTTAGGAACAGATGGTTCAATGAGAGAAACAAAATATTTATTACCATCATGCGCTGCGGTAAAAGATTTAACCCTTGCTATTGCAGGTTCTGCAACCGTGAGAGGAATGGTGATAAAGCCTTCTTTGCCGGTAAGATGATTATGCACCGTCAGCTTTACCGTCCAGTTCCCCCCCATCGAGGACATGACAAAAACCACGCTGCATGGGAAGAGGTGATTGACCGCCGTTTCATACGCAGGATTTTCAAATGGTGCTGCATGCTTCATTGTGCCCATGTCCATCATTGGACTTAGTTTTACATGAGCGTCTTCAATACGCTGCCCGTTAACCGAATCGTAAAGGGCTATATAAAAGCGGGTATATCCTGCATAGATCGTTGTTTCTTTTGTGTAAACTACCACCCGTGTGGCAGCTCCGGCAGCATAGCCCTCGGCCTGTTTGGTTAAACCGGCTACCGGATCGGTTTCCGTCGTTTCACTTTTAGAACACGAATGCATGATTACTGCAAAAGAGATGAGTGCCGGCAATAGGATTGCCAGGAATGATTTTTTCATAACAAATTTTTTTTAGAAATTATAATATTACGGGATGAGCGGGATCAATTATGCCTTTGGCGGATGGAAAAAGGAATAGGAGATATCCGAAAGCGGGTATGTTTTCTCAAAACCGGTTCTTTTTAAAACGATGAACTTCAACGGTGCAATGCTGCAGAAAGATGAACAGGACGAAAGCACCAGTACCTTGCCTTCTGATTTACGTCCGGTATTCTGCTGGTCTTTCTTTTCTTCCTCCTTCATTTTTTTCATCACCTGGCATTTCCCATTACAATGCAATTTTGGTTTTGCTTTGTTCACGCATTTCCTGGCATAAGCAGCCGTGTTCACATAATAATCCAGCAGGATGAAAGGGCTGCTGAAGGTTTGTGCCGAAAAGGCAAGCAGTAATAGTATCGCTGTAAGCTGCTTAAACATTGCCGCAAAGATAAAAGCTTTATTTTTTTATGTTATGACAGAAATCATAGTACCCGCAATTTTTTTGATTGAAAAAGTTTATTTATTAGTGCCTTTCTGTATCTTTTCGGTATGCAGACAAAATCAACCAAGCTCAACCTGTTTTCCCTCACCATGATCGTGATAGGATTTGTGATCGGCATGGGAATCTTCAGAACAGCCGCCACCAGCGCCAAAGACGCCATTTCGCCTTCTGTTTATTTCAGCGCCTGGGCCATTGGTGGTCTCGTGGCTTTATGCGGGGCCCTCACCTATGCAGAGATCGGCAGCCGTTACCCGGTCACCGGCGGGTATTATAAAGTGTTTGCCAAAGCCTATCACCCAAGTATTGCCTTTGCCATCAACTGCATCATATTGGTAAGCAATGCCGCCAGCATCAGCGGGGTTGCCTTGATCGGCAGCGGTTATCTATTGAAGTTATTCCCGGGCAACTGGACCGATATTGATAAAGCCCTGGTAAGTTCTGCCGCCATCCTTGTCTTTTACATCATCAATTTAAAAGGATTAAAGACCAGTTCTACCGCACAGAATATCTTAATGATGATAAAGATCCTGATGGTTGTGGTGCTGATCGCTGCTTTATTCTTCCCCGCCAAGTATGCCGTGAATGATGCAGCAAAAGCAGTGACAGAACCCGGCTCATTTACCTGGTTCGATTGGGTTAAAAGCCTTGGTATAAGCCTGATCGCTGTTTCCTTTACCTATGGTGGTTACCAGCAAACCATCAATCTAGGTAATGATGTTCATAATCCTTCCAAAAATATTCCCCGCGGGATCTTCATCGGCATACTCGTCATCATCGGGCTTTACATGCTGGTAAACCTCAGTTATTATAATGTGGTTGGTTTTAACCAGATGAAAGGAGAAAGAGAGATCGCTTACCTGGTCATTGACCGGATATTCGGTACAACCGGCGCCACCGTATTTTCTGCATTCCTTTTTTTAGGAGTGCTGGCTTATGTGAACGGATCGCTGCTGAGCAACCCCCGGGTGATGTATGCCATGGGTGACGATGGCAGCCTGCCCAAAATCTTTGCCCAGCACAACGAAAGATCAAATGTGCTGACTTTTTCCCTGACCATCTTTTCGGCACTCTGCATCGTCATCCTTTACTTTGCCCAGGAGTTTGAAAAGATCCTCACCTTTACAATCTTCCTTGACAGCTTTGGAATGATATTAAGCTGTGCCACCATCTTCTGGTTCCGCAAAAAAACAAAACACCTGGATGGAACCGGCATTTATAAAATGAAGCTTTACCCGCTGATGCCCCTGGTTTTTATTTTAGCCTACCTTTTTGTAGCGATCAGCATAACCGTTGCAGACCCCAACGCTGCACTTACCGGGGTGGCAGTACTGGCGGCTTTTATCCTGATCTACTTTTTGTTCAATAAAAAGAGGGCCAATATTACCCCAACCGAAAATTAAACCGAATGGACCTCTCTTATATACTGAATGAGTTTGCCGAAGAACGGGAGAACTATTTCAATGCTGTTTCTCCGCCCATCATGCAAACCAGCAATTTTGTTTTCAATACGGTGGATGAAATGCGCAAGGCTTTTGCAGATGAGTATTCCGTCTTCCTGTACAGCCGGGGTAAAAATCCCACCACGGAGATCCTGCGGAAAAAGCTGGCAGCCCTTGATGGCGCAGAAGATTGCCTGGTGTTCAGCAGTGGTGCTGCTGCCATCTTTGCTGCTGTTTTTGCCAATGTAAAGAGCGGCGATCATATCGTATCGGTAAACAAGCCTTATACCTGGGCGCAAAAAATGTTCGATACCATCCTGCCCAGGTTCGGCGTTACCACCACCTATATCGACGGAAGGGAAATTGAGAACTTTGAAAGGGCCATCCTTCCCAATACCAGGGTCATTTATTTAGAAAGCCCCAACAGCTGGGACTATGCCCTGCAAGACCTGGAAGCGGTTGCTGAACTGGCCAGGTCAGAGAACATCATCACCATCATTGATAACAGTTACTGTACCCCCCTGTACCAGAAACCCATTGAAATGGGCATTGACCTTTCGCTGCAGACAGCCACCAAGTACATCAGTGGCCACAGTGATACACTGGGCGGCGTGTTATGCGGCTGCAAAAAAATGATGGAGCGGATCTTCAACAGTGAGTTCATGACCGTGGGCAGCGGTATTTCCCCCTTCAATGCCTGGCTGCTGATAAGAGGATTAAGAACATTGCCGGCCCGGCTCGACCGCATCACGGCAACAACCCATAAAGTGGTCAGCTATTTAAAACAACATCCGAAAGTTGAATCCCTGCTCTTTCCGCTCGATGAGACATTTCCGCAATACGGGCTGGCAAAAAAGCAGATGAACGGAGCATGCGGGTTACTGACATTTATCATCAAAGCTGGCAATATTGGCCAGGTAGAAAAATTCTGCGAAAGCCTGCAACATATTTTTATGGCTGTAAGCTGGGGAGGCCATGAAAGCCTTATCATACCCAAATGCTCTTCTCTTCAACCACATGAATTTGATGCTGCCAACCCTGAACACCGTATGCTGCGCCTATATGTTGGCCTGGAAGAACCAGGCTACCTCATCAAAGACCTGGAACAGTCTTTTGAAAAGATGTAATTTCTATGCTATACCTACCCCGTTGCCAGAGGGGCAGGGAACGAATGTGCTTTGGATCTGGGCAACGGTTATTTGCCTGATCAAAGTAAAAGCAAAACAGCACCCTCCATATTCTGAAGCAGCCAGTGACCCATTGACAACACTGGCATGGCATAAATTATGACCAAAGAGTTCCTGGGCAAATGCGTTTGCCTGGGCAGACAAAGCGGCTTCCAAACACGGATCAACATTATTAGGAGATATTGTTTTTGAAACTGCAGAAAATTTTATAGTTCCCTTTGTATATCGGATGCCAGAATATCTTTTGCATTCATTGCCAAAGAAGCCAGCAGAATGAATGAAGTTAACATGATCTTTTCATGGTTAATTGTTTTAAAAGGGTTTAATAAATTAACCCTGGGTAACGAACCTATACTCTTGTTTTATCTGTTTCCGGTAGTATTTATTACTTAACATTACCAGTTTCTTGCTTTCTGCCTCTGACAAAGTTTTGAATTCCGGGTATTTCGTAATCAATACAGTGATCAATAACGACTGTTTCATTGTATTGGATTCGATCGTATTGTAATCAGCATAATTCAGTTTTTTATACTTTTCCTCCAGCGACAGCTCCTTGTTGTTCAGGATAGCCGTATCTGCTTTGCCGCTTTTCTTCGAATTGCTTATCATAATGCCGGAGTTAACCCTTGTCAGTTCATAAAAAGCTTTGTAAATGGAGTCGTCTTTGACCCTGCTAAACAGGTCATCAATCCTGTCAAAATTTGCATACGCATCCCTGCCGGTTTTCCCGCAGGAAAAAATAACAAAGAAGAAATAATAATCATTAATCCTAATAGCTTTTCAACTCCTTTTTTCAGATGATTTATATTTTAAGTTAACCTGATCAATTTTCAGTTACTACCTGGTACAACTACTACACCGGAATGGGAATAACACAAAACCGCACCTGTTTTGCTGTACAAATTTATTTTTATAAAATTAAATTGCTTTAAAACATCCTTTTATGTTTTTTTCCACCCGGGGTTTCAACCTTCAGGCCGCTATATGTCCCTATATACTCCGTTGGGAGTGCAGCTTTCTACCGTGGAACCGGTCAATATTTGAAAGCCGGAAGGCAGCCGTCAAAATAATCTTCCCGGGGTCCACAGGATGGAAGCGCCAAATCGCCCGTACGGCCTGATAAAATGCCTTTTACCGCTTTACAAAAGGAAGTGGCATATTTTTGTTGTATGCGTTACAAATATCATCTCCTCATCGTTATATTGGGTATTTCCACTTCTGCCAAAACACAGGAAAAATGGAACCTGTTAAGATGCGTAGAATATGCCATGACCAATAATATCTCGGTCAAACAAACCGACCTGCAAACCCGGATCGCCGCGTTGCAGCTGAAACAAAGCAAACTGGGCCAGTTGCCGAATTTGAATTTCAGCGGCAACTCGGCTACAACAGCGGCCGCAACCAGGACCCCACTTCTTTCAGTCTCATCACCCAGAGTTATTATTCGGCCAATATGCAGTTGCAAAGCAGTGCCGAGATCTTTAACTGGTTCAGCAAGCGCAATACCATTGCTGCCAACGAATGGGAACTGCAGGCAGCTAAAGCAAATACCGATAAACTGAAAAATGATATTGCCCTTACCGTTGCCAATGCCTACCTGCAGATATTGCTGGCAAAGGAGCAGGAAAAAATAGCAGCCGTTCAGCTTCAGCAATCGCAGGCGCAGTTAAACAATACCCGCAAGCTGGTTGATGCCGGCGCCCTGCCTGAACTGAATGCAGCGGAACTGGAAGCACAGGTGGCAAGAGACAGTTCTACTTTGATAAGCGCCAAAGGAATGGTACAGCAAAACATTTTAACCATCAAGGCTTATATGGCGCTTGATGCTGCCACTCCCTTTGAAATAGATACGCCGCCGGTGGATAAGATACCGGTAGAAAAAATAGCCGACCTGCAACCCGAATCTGTTTATGCGCTGGCCATTGCCAATATGCCGCAGCAAAATTCAATGATTTTAAGATAAAAGCCGCCACAAAAACATCGGCTGCTGCCCGGGGAAATTTGTACCCGACTTTATCTGCTTTTGGCAGTCTCAGTGGTTCTAACAGCAGCACCAATGATATAACCGGATATCAAAATTTATTGCCCCACCGGATTCAAAACAGATTAAAGGGAACAATCCTGATTATGATGTTTACTCCCTGCAGACGTACGGGAGCCAAAATTGGTTACTCAAGAACTGATGCGTTTGGTAACCAGTTTAATAGAAATTTCCGTCAATCGCTTGGCCTTAGCCTGAGTGTTCCCATCTTTAATGGATACAATACAAAAGCAGCATACGAAAGAAGCAGGATCAACATAAGAAGCCTGCAACTGCAGAAAGACCTCGACAACCAAACCCTGAAACAGAACATATACCAGGCTTACAATGCGGCCATGGTGGCGCTGCAGAAATATAATGCAGGCAGGAAGAGTTTGGAGACCACGGAACGTACCTATGGTTTTGCCCTGAAGCGTTACGAAGTGGGCCTGATGTCGACCTTTGAATTGATCACCAACCAGAATAATGTTTTCAGGGCCAAACTGGAAAATGCACTGAACCAGTTTGATTATGTGTTTAAAATGAAAGTGCTTGAATTTTATAAAGGCCAGGGGCTGAAACTATAGGCCCCTCCGCCCCCTGAAGGGGGAACCTGGCTTATAATTACTCAGGAACTTTTATAAAACAACAAACTACAAACCGTAAACCGAATTTTATATGAGCAAGTCGCTAAAATGGATATTGATAAGTGTGGGGATATTACTGGTGCTGATGGTGGTACTTTCCAAAGCCGGTGTTTTTGGTAAAGACGAAGGGATAAAGGTTACTGCAGAAAAGGCGCAGAAACGCACCATTACCGAAATCGTGAATGCCAGCGGAAAGATCTACCCGGAGATAGAAGTTAAGATAAGCCCCGACATCAGCGGTGAGATCACCGAACTGAATGTGAAGGAAGGTGATTCGGTAAAGAAAGGACAGGTGCTGGCCCGGATCTATGCCGACATATACAATATCCAGCGCAACCAGGCAGCCAGCGGCGTAGAACAAACGCAGGCACAGGTGGCGAATTCACAGGCAGCCATCGATGCCCTGAAAGCACAGATGGAGCAGGCACAGAAGACCTACGACAGGCAAAAGAAACTGTTTGATGATAAAGTGATCAGCAAAAGTGAATTTGAGGTAGCAGACGCCAATTTAAAAAGCAGCAAGGCGAATTATAATGCGGCCCTGCAGGGTATCCGTGGCGGGCAGGCAAGTGTGCAAAGCGCCCGGGCCAGCCTGGAGAAAGCAAACAAGGACCTGAGCCGGACAGCTGTGATCGCAACGATGGACGGCGTGGTGAGCCTGCTGAATGTAAAACAGGGAGAACGGGTTGTGGGAAGCAACCTGATGAGTGGTACCGAAATGCTGCGTATTGCAGATATGGCCAAGATCGAAATACGGGTTGATGTGGGAGAAAATGATGTGCCGAAAGTAAAGCTGGGCGACAGCGCCCTCATTGATGTAGATGCATATACCGACCGTAAGTTCAAAGGTATTGTTACACAGATCGCCAGCAGCAATAACGGTGCGGCCACCCAAAGTGCATTGGCAAGCACTTCTTCGGATGTTACCCAGTACAAGGTTTATATCCGCCTGTTGCCGGAAAGTTATAAAGATCTTTTAGGCAAAGGGGCATTTCCTTTCCGCCCCGGCATGAGCGCCAATGCCGATATCCAGACCAAAACGCATGTCAATGTAATGAGTGTTCCCATCAACGCGGTAACTACAAGGGACAAGAACGACAGCCTGAAAACAGATAAGAAAAAAGCTGATGAGGAATCCAGCCTGAAGCCGGCATCCGAAACCGACGACGACCTGGAAGTGGTGGTCTTCATCATTGACAAAGAGGGAAAGGTGAGCAAGAAGAAAGTGAAGACCGATATACAGGACATCAACTACATCGAAATAACGGAAGGCCTGAAAGAAGGCGAAGAAGTGGTTACTGGGCCATATGATGTAGTGAGCAAGACATTAAAAACAGGCAAAAAAGTGAAAGTGGTGGATAAGAAGGAATTGTTTGAGAAAAAATAACCCCATTCAACTGATGGTAAAATGCCCCTCGTACGGGGGCATTTTTTATGGAAATAATTTTTCAGCAACCGCAACGCTTTCCGGCTTACCAACATCAACCAGCTTATCCCCGCTGTGGTCATAACCAAGGATGAGGTTATCCTTTGCCAGGTCGAGATAGGTCTCGGTGAGCGAGAATTTGCCCGTTTGTTTTATCAAGCCAAATACTTCCGGTTGAAATACCACTACACAACTATATGCTTTCTGAACCAGGCCGGGCCTGTTCACAGAAATGATCTCTTCATTGGTCTTTATGTTCCTCCACCCGCACAAGCGGTTGTTTTCGTCAAACAAAAAATACCGGGACGTTTGCCGGCTGGTTACCCCAAACGAGATCAGCGGTTTATGCTGCTGGTGAAATGCAAGCAGGTCATTTATGTCCAGGTCGGTAAGGATATCTACATTCAGCGTAATAAAGGGTTCGTCTCCTTCCAGCAGGGCCCTGGCCTTTACTAAACCACCGCCTGTTTCCAGCACTTCATCGCTTTCATCGCTGATCACAACATGACTGCCCCATCCTTTATTTTTTTTCACCGCCTCAATGATCTGACCGGCAAAATGATGAACATTCACCACCACATTTGTGATCCCGTACTTCTGCAGATATTCAATATTACGTTGCAGCAGGGATTTGCCGTTCACCAATGCCAGTGCCTTGGGATGTTTATCCGTCCATGGCTTGAAGCGGGTGCCGAGGCCGGCGGAGAAGATCATGGCTTTTGAAATGTTCATGGGTGATGGTTCATGGTTCATAGCAGCTTAAATAGAAGATCGCAGTTTTGTGATCATCCTGCATAATACATCATATTCATCATAGTACTTTTTAAAATCTGCATCATCAATATATTTTCTTGATTGCGAAATAAAAAGGCAAGACACCACCTCAATGGCAGACCGTAAGGCAATTCCAAGGAAACGTTTAAATTCTGCTTTTGACTGACCGGTGCTGCCCTCAGCAATATTTAAAACTACAGAATCAGCCGCTCTTTTCATCTGGGAACATAGACTATATAATTCTTCCTTTGGAAACTTCTTTGTCAAAATATCAATTTCATTACTCAGGCGCAGTCCAATTTGCCAGACTTTAAGTTCTTCAAACCTAAATGCCATCTTAAATTATTTACTTTACCATGAACTATTATCTATGAACTATGAACCTTCTTTCACAACCCAGTTCTCTTTATTAGTATGATTTAAATTGATCTTTACCTTGAACTTGTTCCGGAGATGCCTTGCGAGTGCTTCGGCAGCAAACACGCTGCGGTGCTGGCCGCCCGTGCAGCCAAAGTTGATCATCAGGCTGCTGAAGCCCCGCTTGATGTAATCGGTAACCGAGATATCAATGATACTGAAAACGGCATTTAAGAAAACCGGCATATCCGTTTGCTGTTCCAGGAAATCCTTTACGGCCTTGTCGAGCCCGCTCTGCGTTTTATATACGTCGATCCTGCCGGGATTTAAAATGCCCCGCATGTCAAAAACATAACCGCCGCCGTTCTCAGAAGCATCCGGCGGGATCCCTTTTTTATAGGAAAAACTGTTGATGGTAACGATCAACGGCGTTTCTGCCGTTGCCTGCACTGGCGTGAATGCATCGATCACTTCATTGCTCACACATATTTCCAGTACTTTTTTGAACTCCGGCACCGCTATGCCCATGGTCTGGTTATTAAAGAACCATTTCAAATTACTCAGGGCCAGTGGTATGCTGGTAAGGAACTGTGCCTTGCGTTCAAACAGGCCCCGGAAGCCATAAGCGCCCAGCACCTGCAGCAGGCGGATGAGCACATAGCCGTTGTACTGGCTGCGGAATGTATCCCGGTCAATACTTTCGCCGGTAACTTTTTCAAACTCGTTCATGTAATGTTCCAGCAGTCCCTGTTTCCATTCGTCCGGCAGGTTTGCCCGGGCCTGCCAGAGTAAGGAAGCCACATCGTATTGCGGGGCCCCTTTCATGCCGCCCTGGTAATCGATAAAATGCACGCCCCCGTCTGCTGTTACCATGATGTTCCTGCTCTGGAAATCACGGAACATAAAATATTTATACTCGGTATGCGACAGGTAATTACTCAGCGCCTCAAAATCTTCCAGCAGTTTTTGTTTGTCATAAGGCCTGCGCAGTGCATCCAGGAAGTAGTATTTAAAATACAACAGGTCGGCCAGGATGGCCTGTTTGCCGAAAGCGCTGTTGGTAAGGCATTTTTTATAATTCAGTTCTTCGTGGCCCTTCACCTGCAGCAATACCAGTTGGGATAAACTCTTTTTATACAGCGCATACACTTCATCCGTAAAGCCTTCCGCTTCCAGCCGGTTCAGCAGCGACACATCGCCAAAATCTTCCTGTATATAAATATTCTTATCCCTGTTGATGCAGAATATTTCAGGTACCGCCAACCCCTTCTTCTTAAAATGAGCGGAGAAATAAATGAAGCTTTCATTTTCCTTCAGGTTAAGGCCATAGGTGGCAATAAAGGTTTTTTCCGCTGTATAAATTCGGAAATAATGCCGTTCACTTCCCGCCTGGGGAAGTTTATCAATAGCGGTGATGGGATCCTTGCTGAATTGTTGAAAAAGTTTTTCTATGTCTTCTTTTACTGCCTGCATGTAGGATGGTTGGCAGTAAAAATAGAATATTTTATCCGATGCTTTCAAAACAACCTCCCCTGTCCGCCCGGCACCCGGAACTTACTCCGGTCCAGGCTCCATTCTTCTGC
This sequence comes from Chitinophagaceae bacterium, assembly GCA_016710165.1. NCBI lineage: Bacteria > Pseudomonadati > Bacteroidota > Chitinophagia > Chitinophagales > Chitinophagaceae > Chitinophagaceae bacterium. Next base: position 1,854,031 of record JADJLJ010000001.1, read on the forward strand.
ATTCATCTTATACAGCTTGCCGTATTTTTTATACTGCTGCGCTACCATCTGCGCAATGCTTCCCTCGCCCCGCATGCGTGTGCCCCAGCGGGTGTCATTTACTTTTCCATCGTGACTTTGTTCGATCAGGTGCCATACTTTATCAGCCCGGTCGGGGAAGTTCTTATACAACCAATCGTGAAATAAAAATTTGATGGCGCCATTTAAGCGGATGAATGTGTATGCCGTGAATGTTGCCCCGTTATCAGCTGCTGCTTTCATGATGCGCTGCATCTCGTGTTCATTCAGCCCCGGTATCATCGGGCCCATCATGATGCCCATGCGTACGCCGGCGCTGCTGAGTTCGTTGATGACCTTTAATTTCTGTTGGGCAGTAGTGGTACGTGGCTCCATGGTGCGCCGCAGGTCTTCATTGAACGAGGTGATGGATACCATGGCGGATACGATCTGTTTTTTACCCATTTCCTGCAATACATCCTTGTCCTTCAGTATCCAGCTGTTTTTGGTGAGAATGCCCACCGGCTGGTTGAATTCGTTGCATACTTCCAGTAACCCCCTCGTTAACCGGTACGTTTGTTCTGCCGGCTGGTAGCAATCGGTATTGCCGCTTAACATGATGGGGGTGGCATCCCATTTCGGGTGCGCCAGGAATTTACGCAGCAGCTGCGGTGCATTTTTTTTCACCAGTATCTTTTGTTCAAAGTCAAGCCCGGCGCTGTAACCCCAGTACTCGTGCACATTACGGGCATAGCAGTAAATGCATCCGTGTTCGCAACCGGCATAGGGGTTCATGCTGTAGCTCATGCCCACATCGGGGCTTTCCACTTTATTCACAATGGTTTTGGGATGTGTTTCGATGTATTGTGTTTGCAGGGCCGTTTCTTCCCAGTCGTCAATGGCTTCTATGTGTTCTTTGGTCGTCTCATTTTTGAGAAACCGGTTTTTGGTGTTGATCTGTGCGCCACGACCTGTTTTGTATTGAGTTTTTTCCTGTTGTTCTGTTGCCTTTACTTTGTAATGGTCTTGTTTCAGTTTATTTTCCATTTTTCTAACCACAAAGGACACGAAGAATGATGCCCGAAGTACACAAAGAGCCTTTGTGATCTTTGTGTTTTGCTTTGTGTGCTTCGTGGTAAAATCTAGATGAACAATTCTCCCTGCTTTGTACCTACCGGCAGGTTCTCAAATTCAAAGCGCTGTACGATCTCATATTTCAATTCGCCAACCGGGCGTTTCAGCAGTAACATGCCTGAGGCAATGAACCGGCCGGTAAAATGCTTGTGGCTGTATTCCAGCCATCCCTGTTCGTATTGCCAGGGCTGGAGTTTACGGGCGATGGTTAAATGAGGTTCCAGGATAAAATGAGGCTTGTTTTCATCATTCAGTTTCATCAGCCGTTGCGTTTCCGTCCGTACCTGTTTTACTAAAGTCTGCACCGGTATTTTACTGGTGATATTTATATAGATGGTATGGCTGGGAAAACTGCCGTAATCCTTCAGTTCAATTTTGATGGGGTGGTATCCCATGGCGATGAGCTTCAGCCGGTGGATGATCCTGGACTCGAGCATCTCGATCTGTTGAAAATTTACCAGGGTAACAAAGGGTTTCCCATACAATGGTTTTTCCGGTTTGTATTTTTCGCTGAAATTTTTCCTGCTGTGCATGATCTTCTGGCATAATTCCTCATGCGGCTCCAGTACCAGTTTGTATTCAGAAACTTTATACCCCGGTAAGTTGTTGCTATTGCTTTTCATAATTATAACTTTAACTTGTTGTGTTATTGATAAATAAAAAGTTAATGCACTATTTCAGTCCATTTTCTAAGTTTCTCTCTTTTACTTTTTTGCTTCTCCAAAAAAGGAGCCCCGAATTCGATTACACCCCGAATCCGGGACGGTTCCCTGATTACACTTTTGTACTACTGTAAACTCAAATTCAGTTCCCTGATCTGTAGCACTCTAAAAAATCAAGGGCCTTTTCAATAGTATAACATGATAACTTTATACTTTACATCACTATGTGTTTCCATTATTCCTTAACCAAAGAAAGAACTGAACTGGAGATCCAGTTAGGTGTAACATGGGATGATGACTGGCAGCCGGTGCACTATGTCAATGGTTTCAGTTTCCCGCAAATGCCCGTCATAACGCAACAGGAACCCGGCAAGATCAAGTTGTTCCATTGGGGTTTGATACCGCATTGGGTAAAGACAAAAGCCGATGCAGATAAACTAAGAGCCCAGACCTTAAATGCCCGTGCAGAGACCCTTTTTGAAAAACCTTCCTTCCGTTCTTATATAACCAACAGCCGGTGCCTGGTCGTTACCGACGGGTTTTTTGAATGGATGGACTTTCAAAAAAAGAAATACCCGCATTACATTTATATGAGGTCAAAGACCGCATTTTGTTTCGCAGGCATTTATTCATCCTGGACGGATAAAGAGACCGGCGAACACCTCGATACGTTCTCCATAATCACTACGGATGCCAACCCGATGCTGGCAAGGATCCACAACAGCAAACAACGGATGCCGGTGATCATTGCTCCCGCACAATACAAACAATGGCTAAAGCCCGGTCTGCCGAAGGAAAAGATCATGTCTTTGCTGAAACCCTACCCCGATACAGGGATGCAAAACCATACCATCAGCAAACGCATCACTTCCCGTACCGAAGACCCCAATGTACCCGAAGTGCTGGAACCCTTTATCTATCCAGAATTAGCCCTGGCTGAATAATGAGCCCTGCCCGTTTGAAACCGGCAGACATGCAAACTCAAAACGTTTTACCACTGTATATTTTTTTTCTTCCTTTAACCGTTTTATCAAAAGAAAGGAATCTGCCATGAACCGGCCGCTGAATTTCTTATGCTGGTATTCCTTCATCGCTTCTGTATATTTTTCTTTTTGCAGCCTGGCCGCCAGCGGGATCGTGGGGTCCTGTAAAAAATAAGGGTCTTCTCCCCCCGACCTCATCAATCGCCTGGCCTGTTTCATGTTTTTGATGAGTTGCAATACCCTTTGCTGGTTGGCTATCCGGATAAAAATGGCATGCATGGGATAGCCGCCGTAATCCTGCAGTTCGATCATGAACGGTTTTTCATCCACGGCGATCATTTGCAGCTTATGAATGATCCGTTCTTCAGCCATTTTCATGGCGCTGAACCGGGCCAGGGATACATTTGGCCTCCCGGCCTGTGGCTGGGTAACAGAATAACCGGCTGCGAGGATGCCCCGCTCAGCCTCTATCCTTTCCCTTAATGCTGCGGGTATGTCGATCACCAGCAGGTACTCATATACATGAACCCCCGGCAAACGGAATGGCTTTTCCATACTGAACAGTTCTTGAAATGAAAAATTTGTTTCCCAAATTATTTAGCATAAATTTACTAAACTATTTAGATTTTCCAAGAATAATTTTCCCTTTCCCGGGGGCTTACCTGTAAAATATATGATCATGGAAGTAGAAAAATTTTTTGCCGCAGGCTATCGCGGCAGCAAGGAGTTCAAACAACTGGATGTACCCACGGCCAATGCCACGGGGTTTGGCGCCGCCGCGGATGATTACATGGAACGGGGCATCGACCTCAATGAACAGATCATCCGGAATAAACCCGCCACCTTTTTCATGAAGGTCACCAGCAACAGCATGATCAATGCCGGTATTCACCACGGCGATACCGTCATCGTTGACCGCTCGCTGAAACCCGTGAGCGGTAAGATCGTCATTGCCGTACTCGACGGAGAGATGCTGATCCGGCGGCTTGAAAGAACATTGAACCGGGTGCGGCTTGTTCCGGAAACAACAAAGCTTGCCCCGATCGAGATAAGTGAATACAGCGACATGACCATATGGGGCGTGGTCACTTATGTGATCCATGCCACCTGACCGGGTGCATGGCGTGTAAAAGAAAGATGTATGAAAGCAATTGTGGACTGTAACAGTTTTTATGCCGCCTGTGAACGGGTATTCAAACCCTCCCTGCATGGAAAACCGGTGGTGGTATTAAGCAACAACGACGGCTGCATCGTATCAAGAAGCGATGAAGCAAAGGCCCTGGGCATACAGATGGCCGGGCCCTATTACCAGCATAAAAAAGAAATTGAACAGAACAACGTAGCGGTCTTTTCCAGCAACTATCATTTGTATGGCGACATGAGCTGGCGGGTGATGGAAACATTACGCATACTCTCGCCGCATGTGGAAGTATATTCTGTAGATGAATCCTTTCTTGATCTCACCGGCATCGATGAGAACCAGTTGTATGAATATTCGCTTTTCGTAAAACACACCACCGAACTGTGGACGGGCATCCCGGTCTCCATCGGTGTGGCCCCCACCAAGGTATTATCGAAAGTGGCCAACCGCCTGGCAAAAAAAGACAAGGCTGGAACAAAGGGCGTGATGATACTGCAAACACCCGAACAGCAGATGCATGCCTTGCAGAAGACCCAGGTGGAAGACATCTGGGGCGTGGGTGGCGCTGGCGCCAAAAAATTACACCTGTACAATATCAATACGGCCTGGGACCTGCGCAACATGAGCGAGGAATGGGCGAGGAAAAAACTTGGCGGGGTAGTGGGCGTACGGCTCATCAAGGAACTGCGGGGCGAACCATGCATTGAAATGAAGGATCCGCTGGAAACAAAGAAAATGATCGCCACCACCCGGATGTTCGGCAAACCGGTTTACGAGGTACGGGAGATCCGGGAAGCCGTTGCAACATATATTACCCGGGCGGCAGAAAAACTAAGGCGCCAGGGAAGCGCCGCCAATACCATCAGCGTTTTTGTTGTGACCAACGACCAGGGCAGCAGCTATGAATACAAGCCTTCCTCCCGCTCTGCCTATACCATCCTCCCCTTTGCCAGTTCGCTTACCCATATGCTCATTGCACATGCCCTGCCGCTGGTTGACAGGCTCTACAGCAAGGGAAGCAGGTACCTGAAGGCCGGCGTGATACTGAGCGGCATTGTACCCGATGATTCCGTGCAGGCTAATATATTTGAGCAATCGCTGCACCCCCATGAAAAGAAGCTGATGAAGATGATCGACAACGTGAATTTCAGTATGCGGAATGATGTGATAAAATTTGCTGCTGCCGGAACAAAGCGTGACTGGAAAATGCGGCAGGAACTGAGAAGTCCCAGGTATACCACACGTTGGGATGAATTATTTGAAGTGCACTAATCAAATAACCCTCTTTGTTTGTTGCCCTCCTCAACGAACCGCGGCTTGATCAGATCCAACCCCAGTTCTGCATTCATCTTATCAACCAGGTAAACCGTAAGTTCAGGCGAGGTAGCTTCATCATGCATATGCATGAAAAAATACAATTCTTCCATTCCATTATCCAACCAGTATTTCATCCTGTCTACCCAGTCATCTATCCGCGTAAAATCAGTTGGATGAAGACTGTTGCCAACATAACGGATAAATACTTTCGGAACCGTCAGATGCATGTGTGCACAATCCCTTCTCCCCGCCGTGTCGGTGATCACAGCGCCGATATTCATTTCCTTCAGCCTGGTAAAAAGCTCATTGCTGATCGCGGGTTTTTTAAACCAGTCGGGATGCCTTAGTTCCATAAAAAACTGTAGGTTGGTGGGCATGGTTTGCAGGAATTCAAACAACTCATCTTTCCGTTTCGGGGAAAAGGTTTCACTTACCTGTATGAATATGGGGCCCAGCCACTCTTCAAAAGCAACGATGCCCCGGAAGAATTCATTGATGATGAAATTCTTTCCCTTCAGGCTCCCGCGGTGGGTGATGCCCTGGTACATCTTGGGACAAAACTTAAAATCCTTCCCTGCCGCCTTCGCTGTCCATTTTTAAATCCCGGCTTCTCCATACACTTTGTAGTGTGTGGCGTTCAGTTCAATGCTGTTATAATGATGTACATAATGATCCAGGAAATCCTTCTCTTTAGTTTTAGGGGGATATATCTTCCCCAGCCACTCCGTTCTTCCCCATTTGGCACAACCGATGTATACCTTGGGGATCTTTTACCGGCCGGCCTTTTAAAATAACTTTATTAAATGAAGGTTCGGCCGCAAGCCTGAAATCAATATTACCGAGTTCTTCAGCAGGTACCCTTCCAAAATCCATGCGCTTTGTTTTAGTTATGACAATAAAATTAAGCCGATGTTTTCAAAATACGCCACGATTCATTTCTATGAAGCTATCAGTGAAGTGGTCCGTGGAGACACGAACCACGGCTGGATTTGGCATCTACGGTGACCCATGAGACGAACCATGGCCTGCTCCCTTTTCCAAAACCCCAATCCGCCAAATCCGTTAATTTTGCATGCAACAATATAACTATGACCACAGCGAATAAGAATACATGTGCCGTTATCGGCTCCGGCGTATCGGGACTGGCAGCAGCCATACGCATGCACAACAAAGGATATAAAGTGACCGTATTTGAAGCAAACTCCTTCCCCGGAGGCAAATGCAGCAGCGAATCAAAAGACGGGTACCGCTTCGACATGGGCCCCTCGGTTTTCACCATGCCACACTACGTGGACGAACTTTTTGAGATGTCGGGCAAGAACCCCCGCGACCATTTTAATTATATAAAACTCGACCCCGTTTACCGGTATTTCTTTGAAGACGGCAGCATGCTGGACGCATACCACGGCAAAGAAAAATTTGCTGAACAGATGGCTCTGAAAACAACCGACAGCAAGGAAGACATCGCCCGGCACCTTGAGAAAACAAAAACAATTTACGGGTTAACAGAAGAAGTGTTCCTCCAGAACTCATTGCATAAGCTGAAGAACTTTTTTACCTGGCCCGTCTTCCGCGGCTTCCTCAACTTCGGCAAGATCGGCGCCTTTGATACCATGAATGGCGCCAACCAGAAGGCATTCAAGGATCCCCGGATGGTAAAGATATTCAACCGCTATTCCACCTACAACGGCTCAAGCCCCTTCCTGGCGCCCGCCACCCTGAATGTGATCGCCCACGTGGAGATCATGAAAGGAGCCTATTATCCCCGGGGCGGCATGGTCAGCATCACAGCCTCCCTGGCCAAACTGGGTAAAGACATAGGCATACAGTTCAATTACTCCACCCCCGTGAGGGAAATACTGATCGAAAATAAAAAAGCTGTAGGTGTACGTACCGATAAAGGGGCTGAACGATTTGATGTGGTCATCAGCAATATGGATGTATACAACAGCTATAAAAAATTAATGCCCGGCATCAAAGGACCGGCCAAAACGCTGGACCAGCCAAAGTCAAGTTCCGGCATCATTTTTTACTGGGGCATCAAACACGAATTCAAACAACTGGGACTGCACAATATTTTCTTTGCCGATGACTATGAAGCCGAATTTGATACCATCTTCCGGAAAAAATCGATCTACCACGACCCTACCATCTATGTGAACATCACCAGTAAACATACGCCCACCGACGCCCCTCCCGGCTGTGAGAACTGGTTTGCCTTCATCAACGTGCCCAACAACCAGGGGCAGGACTGGGATGCATTCATTGCCGAAGCAAGGGAACACATGATCCGGAAAGCAAACCGGATACTTAAAACAGATATCCGGCCGCTGATAGAGACCGAAATGGTTTTTGACCCAAGGATCATCGAAAGCAGGACATCCAGCGCTTTCGGCGCCATTTATGGCAACAGTTCCAATAACAAGTTTGCTGCATTTTTACGCCATGCCAATTTTTCAAAGGATATAAAAAATCTTTATTTCTGTGGCGGGAGTGTTCACCCCGGTCCCAGCATCCCGCTTTGCCTATTATCGGCGAAGATCACTACGAACCTGATCAAATAGGGTTGAACCACTTATAAGTTGGATTGAACCACATAGGCACATAGGAAACATAGATATGGTCTATGTGGTTAGCTATGTGGTATAACCTGTCTTTCCTGCCTATCCCGCCGATGGCGGGACAAGTTGTGGTTCAAATGTTCAATAATTTTCCTATACCAAAACATCAAATAAATTATTGGCCCAAGGCTGCTTATTTAGATTAAATTTGCGGCACTTTATTATAAAACAAAAATGAAACCCGCTTTATTATATTTAACCGGTTACCACTGTCAAATGTCAGTTCTCCCCTTTAGGGGATGGGGGCAGGGGCAGTCATGGAGGCGGAACGGGGGCGGCAAAACATGAACAATACGGCGATCATAGAGATAGAGAACCTTACCAAGACCTTTAAAAATGCTACGGAGCCGGCGGTGAACGGAATTTCTTTTTCCATTTACCGCAACGAGATCTTCGGGTTACTTGGCCCGAATGGTGCAGGCAAAACAACCACCATCTCCATTCTCTGCGGCCTGTTTGCCCCTACCAGCGGGAAAGTGATGATAGAAGGAAAAGACCTGCATACGGAATCTGCTTCCATCAAAAAGATCATTGGCGTTGTGCCCCAGGACATCGCATTATACCCTACGCTGACCGCCCGGGAGAACCTTGAATTTTACGGAAGCATGTATGGCCTGCATGGAAAAGAACTCAAAGACAGGATCGGTTCCTGGCTGGATAAGCTGGGATTGACGGATGCAGCCAGTAGAAAGATATCCACCTATTCCGGTGGCATGAAGCGGAGGGTGAACCTCATCGCCGGGATATTACACAGTCCCAGGATCCTGTTCCTGGACGAACCCACGGTTGGTGTGGATGTTCACAGCCGCAACGTGATCATTGACCACTTAAAGAACATCAACGCGGAAGGCACCACCATCATATACACTTCGCACCACATGGAAGAAGCAGAAACATTTTGTACAAGGGTGTCCATTATTGATCATGGTAAGATACTTACACAGGGCACACCCGCTGAACTGATCAGCAGGAATCCCGGCGCCGCCAACCTGGAAACCGTGTTCCTGAACCTGACCAAAAGAAAACTCAGAGACTGATGATGACAAAACTATTGGCAACGGTAAAAAAAGAGACCCTGCTTCTCCTGCGTGATAAGGTCGGGTTGTCTATCCTGTTCCTGATGCCCATGGTACTCATCTTTGTAATGACCCTGGTACAGGACTCGGCCTTTAAGACCATGAATGAGAAAGGGATCCCAGTTGTATTTGTAGATAATGACCATGATTCGCTGGGCATACTGATCGGGCAGGGACTGCGGGACAACGACCTTTGTTATGTGAGCGACCTGATCGACGGAAAACCCGCCACTGCTGATCTTGCACAGAAAGCGGTGCAGGAAGGCAGGTTCCTGGTGGGCATTGTAATTCCAAAAGGTGCCACAGAAGCGATCCGCAAAAACGTGACCCGCCTGGTGAGTGAAACACTGAACAGTGAAGATACGGCTGCAACAACAATAATGCAGCCACAGGATTCGGTAGAGATCACCATCCTGATAGACCCGGTTGCAAAAAAGTCCTTTCTTATTTCTGTCACCAGCAACCTGCGGGAGTTCATCTCCGAAGTTAAAACAAAGATCATGTTCCAGACATTCGCTGACCAGGTGGCCGAGGTCATCCCGGATAAGAACAACGCCCCGAAAAATTCTTATAAAAGATCGCAGATCATAACCTATAAAGAAGTGTATGCTTCCAAATCGGAAGACAAGATCGTTCCCAATGCCGTACAGCACAACGTGCCTGCCTGGACCATCTTTGCCATGTTCTTTATCGCCATCCCCCTTTCGAGCAGCATACTCAAGGAAAAGAATGAAGGAAGTGTTTTCCGCCTGCATACCATGCCCACCCCTTACCTGCTCCTGGTGAACGGCAAGATCATCGTGTATGTGATCGTATGCCTGATACAGTTCTTACTGATGCTTTCGGTAGGGCAGGTATTTTTACCCATGCTTGGTTTGCCCGCCCTTGTGATAGGGAACAGCATGGCCGGCATTTTTATTTTAACCCTTGCCACCGCATTTGCCGCAACCGGTTATGGTGTAATGGTAGGTACCCTGGCCAGCACCGAACACCAGGCTGCCATCATGGGCTCACTTTCCATACTTTTATTATCGGCATTGGGGGGTATTTGGGTTCCCAGCTATGTAATGCCCGAAGTGATGCGTAATATCAGTGCCTGGTCGCCGCTCAACTGGTCGCTGGAAGGATTCTATAAACTCTTTTTAAGAGGGGGTGACGTAGCTGATATTCTTTCAGAAGCCGTTAAACTGGTATTATTCTTTTTGGTAACCATGACCATTTCATCCATTGCAAACCGTAAAAAAAGATCCGTGTAAGCATGAACCAGCAGATCATCATAGAAGATATAAAAAGATATATTGAAAAGAACATCCTGGATGCATCCGTTAAAATTGATGCCGATACCGACCTCAAAAGCGCCGGCATCGATTCCTTTTCAACCGTGGAGATCATTTTGTTCATTGAGCGCAAATACGGTACCGCCATTCCTGATGACAAACTGGTGCCTGAAAATTTCAAAACAATCCGGTCGCTGGCTGCCACGGTGCAGGAGCTGATGCCCTGACCTGCCATAAAGAATCAACCGCTATGCAATCTTTCAACAAACACCTGCTTCCCAAAAAAGTGATCCTGAGCGGTGCCGATTGCTTTCACCTGGTGCTGGATAAACACGCACAGAAACACGGGGCCGGCGGCAATGTGATGCGTAAGGTCTTTTACTTCAACAAACCCTTGTCGTTTGAAAAAATTGACCGTCTCCTGAAAAGTTCCCCGGTCATCTACTGGCTTTGCAATATCCGGCTTTGTGAAGGGCTGCTGTTCCAGAAACCCTTCTGGGAATATACCGACAAGGGCAACGAAATTATTTCCCGGGAACATCATACAGCCGTCGAAAATGAGATACCCGCGGAGATCCTTGCCCGTGACATCACCACCCGGTCTGAACGTTTCATTGAAGCAGACCTGGTGCATTATCCTTCCGGCGCATGTGCTTTTGTAATCTCGTGGAACCATATCCTGCTGGATGCAAAAGGGACCACCCTGCTGTTCGAACATTTAAATCAGCTGTCGGAAAATAAAACACAGGACTTCGGTCTTTTTTTCCCGGGGCCCGAAAAAAGGACAGGTATCGTAACCTACATCCGGAATATGTACAAAGTGAAAAGCTTTGTGCAGAATTCTGCCAGGCCCCCCGTTTGCTCTGTTGCCAGTAAAAAAGTAAAAAGCGAAGGCGGTATTACGGCCGCCAAGGTCATTTCATTCAATACGGCTGAAACAAAAAAAATAAATGACAATGCTTTTAAAGCAGGCAGCCGGTTCGGACCAACCTTATACCTCATTGCCTGTTGTTCGCACATCATCAACCAGCTCAGCCGCCAGAAAAATAAATCGGGCGACCTGTGGCTGCCCGTGCCATACGATGGCAGGCTGAAAGGCGCTACCGGCCCCCTGATATCAAACTGTGTATCCTTCTTGTTTTACCGGATCCCGCAACAGGAGCTGGGGAGCGTATCGCAAACAGTGAAATATTTAAGTGCGCAGATGATGGAGCAGGTAAAGGAAGGCATCCCGCAGCGGTACACAATGTTCCTCAACATGATGCGCCATGTTCCGCTCTGGTTATATTACTTCCTGATAAGCAAGACGGGCAAGGGCGTGTTCGCCAGTTTCCTGTACACGTCCACCGGCGATAATTTCAATAACCTGCATTCCCTGTTCGGCGAACCCATCCGTGACATCCATATGATACCGGCGCTTACTTTTCCGCCAGGCCTTACATTTGTATTTCTGAAGCATGATGACGAACTGAGTGTGAACATCGCTTACTCACCCGACATCATCCATGACGGAGACCTGGATTTTATTGAGCACCGGATTAAACAAATACTGACAGCCGATCATTAATGGAAACTGTTGAACATACCGACATCGTTGTGCTGGGGGGTGGCTCCGCCGGAATTGCAGCTGCTGTAGCGGCATCCCGGAAAGGACTGAAAGTGACCCTGATCGAACGCAATGCTTTTTTAGGCGGAAAAGCAACCGCTTCCGAAGTGGGAACCGTTTGTGGCCTGTATCATTTCAGCAAAACGGAAAATGCCGAATATGTGGTAAAAGGTTTTGCAAAGGAATTTGCCGAAATGCTCCAGGAAAAATCCGGCACAAAACCATTGCACAATCCGGAGGGATTGCATTACCTGCCCTATACTATTGAAGCGTTCAAGGAAATATGCCTGCAGTTACTCAGCCAGGATAATATCACCGTTCACTTCAACGCTGTTTTAAAAAATGTGGAGACGGAAAATGAAAAGATAACCGCTGTTTCGGCCATTGCGGACGGCAAACCAGTCACTATTTTTTTAAGATCGCTCATCGATTGTTCCGGCGACAGTGTAATAAGCAATGCAGCCGGTCTGCCCCTTATCAAAACAACCAATTACCAGGCGGCTGCCCAGCTTTTTACCATGGAAGGCGTTGCAGAAGATAATGAATCCCGCCTGGGCCTCATCATGATGAAGGCATTGAGAGCCGCGATTGATAACGATATCCTTCCGGATTTTTATGACCGGGTTTATGTTGTGCAGGGATCATTGCGGAATAATTGTGTGAGCCTGAAAGTAGGGATCCCGTTACCGGTAACCTATGCATCCGGCAACCTGCAGGAACTGAAAACAGTTGCCCTCAGTTTTGTTGACAACCTTTCAAAATTCCTGGTGAAAAATGTTGCTGCGTTCAAACAGGCACGCATACAGCATATTGCGCCTGAAGTGGGTGTACGAACCGGGCAACGAAGCGTAGGTAAATACCTGCTTACCGAAGACGATGTTCTTCAGTGCAGAAAATTTGAAGATGGCGTTGCCAATGCCGCCTGGCCCATTGAAGAGTGGATACAGCACCGCCGGGTAAGTATGCGTTATTTTGCAGAGCATGATTTTTACCAGGTTCCCGCAGCCTGCCTGCAGTCGGACAGCATATCAAATTTATTTTTTGCCGGAAGGAATATCTCCGCAACCGAAAGCGCCATTGCCAGTGCACGGGTAATGGGAATATGCCTGCAAACCGGCTATGCCGCCGGTTCTCTTGCAGCAGCATCTGCCCTGGGCCTTTCACAAAACGAAGCAGTAAAACAGGTACAAAACGGCCAATTGTAAGTATTTTCGCAGGATGAAGCAACTGCCTGTGTATGAGATCCTGAAAGAGGCTGCCGGAAAATGGCCCAACAATCCCGCCGTATATGATGACCTGGGAATGATCAGTTTCCAGCAACTTTTCACCGAAACAGAAGAACTCCGCGGTCACCTGCTTAAGATGGGGATCAAAGAAGGTATGGGTATTGGCGTGATGGCAGCCAACGGGCGGAGTTTTATCACCGGCATTTTTGCCGCAGTGGGTTGCGGCGCTGCCGTGATGCCCATGTCGCCGCTTTTAAAAAAGCCGGAGGTGGATGATATTCTTAAAGATGCAAAACTGCATGCTATCCTGGACGACCGCTCCGGGATACAACCGCTGGATACCATTGAAACCGTCATTCCCTTACAGCAGGGTTCATTCCGCTTCAGTTATACCAACATCCACGAATCGGTTGCCTTTGCCCCGTTCGTGAACCAGCCGGCATTCATCCGTTTCACTTCCGGCACTACCGGTAAATCAAAAGGGGTCATTGTTTCCCACCAGTCGGTGCTGGAGCGGATAACCGCTGCCAACAAAGGCCTGGAACTGGGCAGCAACGACACGGTGATCTGGGTGCTGCCCATGGCCTATCACTTCATGGTTTCCATTGTGCTTTATGTGAAATTCGGAACAGCCATTGCCGTAGCAAAAGATTTCCTGGCAAAGAATATCATTGACAGCTGCAACCGGCATAAAGGAACATTGCTCTACGCTTCTCCCCTGCAGATAAAATTACTGGCCGGTGATCCGGGCAAAGAACAAATGCCTTCATTGAAAAAGGTGATCTCAACATCTGCCGCCATTTCAACGGAAGTGTGCAAAGCATTTAAAGAACGGTTTCATATTGACGTAAGCCAGGCATACGGAATCATTGAGATCGGTTTGCCGATACTCAACTATGTAAGATCTGCCGAACATCCCGAAGCGGTTGGTTATGCCGTGCCGGGATATACCGTTGACATACTGGATGACAATGACCAGCCTTTGCCAACAGGGCATATTGGACAACTGGGCATTAAAGGACCCGGTATGTTTGATGCCTATCTTGTACCGCCTGCACTTCGCAATGAGGTTTTAAAGAATGGATATTTCCTGACGGCTGACCTTGCATCCAAAACTGCCGATGGGCTGATAAAGATCGAAGGCCGTTCCAAATCGGTCATCAATGTATCGGGACTGAAAGTGTTTCCCGAAGAAGTGGAAGCGGTGCTGGAAACGATCCCCCAGGTGAAGCAGGCCCGTATCAGCAGCAGCCCCCACCCGCTGATGGGACAGATCATTGAGGCCGAACTTGTTTTACAGGAAGGGGCAACGCTTGATCCCGAAGATATTTTAACCTATTGCAAAAAACGCCTTTCCGCTTTTAAAGCACCACAGCGGATAAAGATCGTTGATTCGTTGCCAATGACGGGTAGTGGAAAATTACAGCGGCATTAATTACCTGCCTTCCGTTTTTCATAAATAACAATATTCATCAGCACCAGCAGCATTCCGTAAAATACATCCTCAACCGGAATAGTATGGATGCGGATACCGAGATTTTCCGCATCGTTGTACAAAACAACGGGTATGGCAGTAAGAAACCCATTCACGATCAAAAAGGGAATAAGGCAAACCGCGTAGGAGATCAAAAAGGGAAGCGCATCAAACCCTTTAAAATAATTCCTGAAAAGATAGAGGCTGAAGATGAAAACGCCGTTCAGGATGAATGTCCAGCCGGTATAGTATCTATCATGATAAAGCACCCCGGTAATCAGCAAAACGGCTGCCAGTCCCATCAAAAAATGATCCGCCTGTTTTTTCTCCTTCAGCCGGGGGAAATAACTTCTTATACAGGCATAAATGAAGACACAGCAGTAGGGAACGATCAGAAAGAAAAGCACTTCTTCCAGGGGAAGGTTTATGATCTTTATCCCGGTTATGTACGCTTCATTAAAACTCCATACGCCTTTTGAGGTGAAGTACATATCCCATGCAATGTACAGGATGGCAGGAAAGAGCATGGCCGGGAAAAGGTATTTCCAGTTCTTATAGAATGCCACTTTCTTATCGAAACTCAATGCCAGGGGCCCGGTAATGGATGCTGCCAGGATGAGGAAATATATGTAGTGGTTGTTCAATGCCGGGAATGTCTGGTGCGAAGGGTTGGTCAGTGAGCGGTTTCGGAAACCTGCATTTGTTTTGCATTTCTTTTTTTGTCCTCTCTCACTTTGTCCCAGTACCTTTTATGTACCCACAGCATACCAAAACTTTCGCCTTCTTCTTTGTCGAGGTGCTTATGGTGCATTTTATGTGCCCAGCGTATGGCACGTACATAGGTGTTGTTGCTCCGGGTAAACCATTTGATGCGCTGGTGGATGATCACTTCATGCACCAGGAAGTAAGCCAGTCCGTACAGGGTGAACCCGGCGCCGATAGAGATCATCCAGTATTGTTTATACATCACCCCCAGCATGATGAGCAACCAGCTTGGTATGGCAAAAATGAGGAAGTAGGCATCGTTCTTCTCAAAAAAACCGGGTCCTTTCTCGTGATGGTCTTTATGCAGGTACCAGCCAAATCCATGCATCACATACCGGTGAAGGCACCAGGTAAATCCTTCCATAAGAATGAAAGTGGTTAATGTGATCGCTATGTATAAAAACCAGTTCATTTGATTCTCTATTTCAAAAAGGTCCTGAGTAAAAGGAAAAACATCATCTGGATCAATAACAAATTTACAGCGAATTTGTTTTGTTTGCTGAATTTTGTAAAATGAAATACAGCCAGCAGCAGCAGGCTTACCCCGAGCCAGCACAGGTAATTAAAAAATGGTATGGAACCATCTCCTCCCCAGGTCCAATATCCGAGTTTTACGGCCACCGGTTCCATGAGCCAGTCGAAGAAAACGGCCAGGGTGGCGCCATCAATAATTACCGAAAGGGCCTTTAATGTTTTAGGAGGTTCCCCGGTTCCGGCTGCCAGGCGGTTCACCGCTTTCATCAGCAGGGTGTGAATACTGATACCGCAGCAATAGATAATGAGGAACCAGTTGACGCCGATCAATACCGGAACCTGCTGTATCTTATACCCAAGCACATCACCATAGG
This sequence comes from Chitinophagaceae bacterium, assembly GCA_016710165.1. Lineage (NCBI taxonomy): Bacteria > Pseudomonadati > Bacteroidota > Chitinophagia > Chitinophagales > Chitinophagaceae > Chitinophagaceae bacterium. The sequence goes on from JADJLJ010000001.1 coordinate 1,870,158, forward strand.
CATATTCCCCGAAAAGCATTCCGGTATTTACACCGATCACTTCTGCCAGGAATCCCACCACAAAACAGGCAAGAAAAAAAAGAAAAAACTGGAAATTCTTCTCCTTTTGTGTCCAGAGCAGGAGGGCCAATGAAAGCAGTAAATTGAAAGGGGTTGCCGCAATGAAGAATGCCTTGTCGTAATAAAGCAGGCCGGTCAAACCAACGGCATGAAAAAAAACAGCAATGGCTGTGGCAATATCCTGTTTCGTAAACCTGTTCAATACGTGTCGGGTTCTAAAAATTAACGGAAAGAAGCAGTTTCAAGATACGCTTCCATCTTTGGAAAAGCAATCTTGAACCACTCGGTATATTTCTGCGGATGGGATTGGATGGAGCTTTTTATCTCGTCAATTGTTTTAAAGCAGTAATCGCTTACTTCTTCATCATCGGGAAATATCTCCCCATTGTAAGCCCCTACAAAAACGTGGTCAAACTCGTATTCCGTTAACCCGTTATCAAAACCGGCCCTGTAAACAAAATCAAACGCTTTATTAAGCGGGGTTACAATCCCCATTTCTTCATGCAGTCTTTTTTCTGCCGCTGCCCGGGTATCTTCCCCGGGCCGGGGATGGCTGCAGCAGGCGTTCGTCCAGAGGCCGGCGCTGTGGTATTTTTTATCGGCCCGTTTGTGCAGCAGCATTTCGCCCCGGCTGTTAAAAATAAAAATGCTGAAAGCCCTGTGCAACAGGGCTTTTTGATGAACTTCCATTTTTTCCATGCTGCCAACAGGCTGATCCTGCTCATCTACCAGAATAACATCCATACAATTGTTGGTTAATATAAATTCAACTGACTCCTCAATCCTGCTTTGGCAACGATATAGGCTTTGCCGTAGTTTGGTATGCGTATCCTTTGTTCCAGGATATTTGCGGGCGTGGTACGTTTTATTTTTTTGAACAGGGATAAATAATATTTGTAAGCCACATATACACCAAACCTTGCCTTACTGGGCAGGTTCAGTATACCCTCGTACGCATTTTCAAAATCCTGGTTAATATCCTCCTCGATCTGCCTTTTCATGCCGGGTGTAAAATTCTTGAAATCCACTTCGGGGAAATACGACCGGTTGAGCTGTTCGTAGTCTGCTTTCACATCCCGCAGGAAATTAACTTTCTGGAAAGCGGCTCCCAGGGCCTGGGCAGCAGGTTTCAGATCGTTGTACATGTTCTTATCCCCTTCACAAAAAACATACAGGCACATCAGGCCCACCACTTCGGCACTGCCGTATATGTACTCTTTATAACCATGGCTGTTGTAAGCCGTTTTGCTCAGGTCCATTTCCATGCTGTTGAAAAAAGCATCAATCAGGTCATGGCTGATATTATATTCCCTCACGGTGATCTGGAAACTGTGCAAGATGGGGTTCAGGCTTATTCCCCGTTCAATAGCGGCATAGGTATCCTTCCTGAACTCGGTAAGCAGTTCTTCCTTCCTGTATTGATGAAACGTGTCTACGATCTCGTCAGCAAAGCGTACAAAGCCGTAAATATTATAGATGGGGGTACGCAGGTCGGGGTGCAATAAGCGGATAGCACTGCTGAAAGAAGTGCTGTATTTTTCAGTAACCGCTTTACTGCATTGCTGACTTACATCATGGAAAAGTTTTATCATTTCCGTTTACTTGTTTTTATTTTCTCAATAGGTTAACTGCTCTTCCTCAAAAAACAACAACCGGGTCAGCCAAAATGTTTCTGGATCTCTTTAGCGACCACCTCGCCACTGATCAGGCTTGGAGGTACCCCGGGACCCGGAACCGTTAATTGACCGGTGTAAAATAAGTTTTTTATTTTAATACTCCTGCACGAAGGCCTGAAAATTGCCGTTTGCATCAGGGTATTGGCCAAACCATACGCATTGCCTTTGAACGAATTGTAATCGGTTACAAAGTTGCTTATCGAATAGCTTTTTTTATACACGATGTTATTCCGTATCTGCTGACCTGTCTTTTCCTCGAACCGGGCCAGTATCTTTTGAAAATATCTTTCTCTCAGTTCTTCTGTATCAGCTTCCAGTCCGGCAGCAACCGGGATCAGGAAAACCATATTGTCACAGCCGGCAGGCGCCACCGTTTCATCCGTTACCGAAGATACAGACAGGTAGAACAACGGATCAGTGGGCCATTGCCTGGTTGTATAGATCTCCTTACCGTGTACATCAAAATCGGCGTCAAAGAACAATGAGTGATGCGGCACTCCTTCTGTTTTCTTATTCAGTCCTATGTAATACAGCAGGCAACTGGGCGCCATTAACCTTTTTTCCCAGTACCGGTCACTGTACCTGCGGTAGTTTTCCGGAAGGAGTTTGCTTTCTACAAAATGATAATCAGCGCCCCCGATCACCACATCGGCATCAAAGCTTCTGTTTCCTTCTGCCACTACTTTATTAGCCATGGCCTGGTCAACATTTATCACCGTAACATTGCAATCAAACACAAATTTCACTCCCAGTTCCTCTGCCAGCTTATGCATTCCCTCCACCACGGCATACATTCCTTTTTTGGGATACCAGGTGCCCAGTTTAATATCAGCATAGTTCATCAGGCTGTATAAAGCAGGAGTATCTTTTGGCAATGCACCCAGGAACAATACCGGGAATTCCATCAACTGCCTCAGCTTCGGATGTTTGAAGAACTTACGGATGTGCTTGTCGATGGAGGTGAATACATCCAGCTTAAAAACTCCTTTGATGGTATCCCAGTCTAAGAACTCCGTTAATGACTGGCCGGGTTTGTACACCAGTTTGTTGATCCCAACCTCGTACTTGTAAGCTGCTTCTTCCAGGAACCGGTCCAGTTTTTCGCCACTGCCCGGTTCAATACTTTCAAATAACTTCTTTAATTCATTATAGTCGGCCGGTATATCGGATTTACCGTCTTTCCAGTAAATACGGTAGGATGGTTCCAGTCTTTCCAGTTCGTAATAGTCAGCAACCTTTTTACCAAAACAGTTGAAATAGCGCTCAAACACATCGGGCATCCAGTACCAGCTTGGGCCCATATCAAAGGTGAATCCATCTGCTTTTAACTGCCTGGCCCTGCCCCCGGGAGTACTTTGCTTTTCAAGTACGGTCACATCCCAGCCGGCTTTGGCCATAAAGGCAGCGGCGGACAGGCCTGCAAAGCCACTTCCTATGATTACTACTCGTTTCAAAGTGCGAAAATAAGGCTATTGGTTTTAATTGTACACCGTGGCAATGGGTATTATTGAAATTACTAGGTCTGTTTAGTTTGCTGGTCATACGAGACGTCAGACTAGGATCAGAACCGTTCCAGTTGTTGTTTCAGCAGTTTACGGGCAAAATGTATCCTGCTTTTTATTGTGCCAAGCGGTTCTTTCAAAACCAGGGCTATCTCATGATATTTATATCCTTCAAAATACAGCTGAAAAGGTGTTTTGAAGATCTCGGGCAATTGATGAATTGCTTCATAGATATTCTTCACGGAAAGATTTGTTTCAGCGGCGTTCACCGTGCTGAACTGGTTATGGTCCAGCAGGAAATCGTTTGGTGTATTATCAAAAATGGTGTTTTGCTTTGCGCTGCGCCGGTAGTTATTGATGAAAATATTGCGCATGATGGTATATAGCCAGGCCTTGATATTGGTCCCATCCAGGTACTTTTCTTTGTTGGCAAGCGCCCGGTAAAGGGTTTCCTGCACCAGGTCTTTTGCAGATTCTGAATCCCGGGTCAAGGTCATGGCAAATGGCTTTAGGTAATCTGAGTTATGGATCAGCACCTGGTTGAATTCTATGGTAGACATAACAGTTTGTTTAACTTATTAACCGTAAAGCTAAACAAATTGTTCTGGGAAAAAAGAGTTTTTGTTTAATATTTTTTGTTAAAAATTAAACATATTGTATATCAACGGGTTATCTGCCGGGAGCCAAATGGTAGTTTGGGTTTACAGGCCGGATACAAACTCCATCACCTCGGTATATGACTTTTTAAAATGAATGGGAGGTAAGAGCTTCTTTTCGTAAGTATGGGTCAACTGCCCGGATATTATGATGGGAGTGGCGGTAATTTTCTTATTAAGGTTTGAGATGAATTTATCGAGATTGAATTTGGGACCCACAGTGGTTAAATGCGTATACAAATAGTCCGGCTTTTTCAGTTTCACCACATAATCAACATCATTGGCCGGAATGCTGCAACCCAGGTAAATGGTATCAACCCCCCTGTTCTTAAGCAGGTAGTTCATGAATAAAAGTCCCAGTTCGTGATACTCGCCTTCCGGCAAAAAAAGAAGGACCGTTTTATTAACCTTCACCCGGTTGCTGATATTATCAATTCCAACAATCAGTTTCTGACGGATGATATTGCTCACCAGGTGTTCCTGTGCCGGGTTAATGTGATTGGTCATCCACAATATGCCTATTTTCTCCAGGTAAGGGAAAATGATCTGGAGGATCGTTTTTTCAACTCCCCTGACCGCTATAAAATTATTCAGGGTGTTTTCAAAACTATCCATGTCAAGGTCCACCATATTCTGGATAAGTGTATTCACAATCCTTTCCTGCTGGGCTTCCAGTTGATTCAGTGAAAGTATCCTTTCCTTTATCTCGGCCTCATTCATCCGGTCAATATGAGATATCTTGAAACCATATTTATTCAGCAGGGCAACATTTAAGATCATCTTTAATTCCTCGGCGCTGTAAAAGCGGATATTGGTACCGGTACGGCCGGGTCTTAAGAACGTATAGCGCTGCTCCCATATACGGATGGTGTGGGCCTTGATGCCCGATAGATTTTCCAGGTCCTTGATCGTGAACGAATGCATTTCCGGTTGTTTTTGATATTACAAATGCCCCGGCAGATTGTTTAAACAATCCCGAAAAAACTTTCAATAAAGACAACAGAACAAATCAGAAACTGCGGGGCGGCAGGTCTTTGAAAACCTTTTCCACCAGCTTATTCCCGGGAAAAAGGATCGACCAGGCAGTAAGGAATATGATCATGAAGTCGGTGTACAATGACGCATTGGCCTGGTACCAGAGTTCCAATGCCCCTTTATATGGGTAAATGGCTGCATACATCGCTTTGGGATCTGCTGCTTCGGATACAATCTTTTCCTCATCCTGAAAATGAGTGAGCCGATACCCTTCATGCCCGGCTTACAATGGTAGATCCGTTTCTGCACCTCTTCGGGATAGAGCTTAAAACTTACTTCCATCAACGGCCTCGGACCTACAATGCTCATATCCCCTGTAAATACATTTATGATCTGTGGCAGTTCATTTACTTTGGTCATGCGTAACAGCTTCCCAAAAGGAGTTACCCGGGGATCGTTGCGCAACGTGATCTCACCCGTCCCGATATTCGGACTGTTCTTTACCATGGTGGCAAACTTCCAGATATTGAAAAGACGGTTCTTATAGCCAACCCTTTTCTGAAAATAAAAAACCTCGTGCTCACCGGTAAGCAATAATATAATGATGGATGGAATTAGAATGGGGGAAAGAAGAATGAGAGCAATGGTTGCGATAAGAATATCTATTATGCGCTTAATGAAGTTGTACATACTTTTATTGATCATGCTGATTCGGGATTCAGGATGCAAGATGCAGGATTCGGGATAAAGGATTCAGGATAGACACTTCATCTTGTATCCGGCATCTGGTATCCTGTATCCTGTATCTTGCATCCGGCATCCAGCATCCGTTTAAACACTTCTTTTATCTTATCACAAACAGCTTTCAGTTGTTCGTCCGTAATATTTGTTGAACAGGGAATACTTAAACAACGCTGGTAAACATAATCCGACCGGTTGTCTTTGTTATAAAAAATATTGTCTTTGAACATCCTCAACTGGTTCATCGGTACCCAAAAAGGGCGGCTCTGCATCTTATGATCGTTCAGGATCTTCAGTACCGCTTTTTGGCTGTCCGTCATGATGGTCGGCAGCCAGCAATTGGGGTTTACATCCTTATTTACCTGCTGGAATTTTATATCCCCCACTCCTGCCAGTTCCTTTTTATAAAAATCCATCACTTCGTGTTTGCGCTTTATAAAGCCGGGCAATAATTCCATTTGTGCCACGCCCATAGCAGCTGCCACATTCACCAGGCGGTAATTATAACCGATCTCATCATGTACATATTCAAACGGGTCACTCTTGGCCTGCGTGGTTAAATGCTTGGCTTTTTTTGCCAATACTTCATCATTGGTAACGATCATGCCGCCGCCGCCGGTGGTGATTATCTTATTCCCATTGTAGCTGAATGTGCCTACTCAAGCCAAAACTGCCTGCATGTTTACCTTTATAATAAGAACCCAATGCCTCGGTACTGTCTTCCACCAGGTCAGGTTATGCTGTTTGGCCAATGCCATCAGCCTGTCCATATCGCACATGTTGCCCAGCACATGCACGGGCATAATGACGGGAATTCTGCGGCCATCTTTTTTGTAATGACATACCCCGTTGCGTTGTTCTGTCTTGGGTTGACAGGAATTCTTCCAGCAGGTCCAGGTCCATTTGCCAGGAACCGGGATCGGTATCTACCAGGATCGGGTTGGCACCGGTGTATTTAATGGAATTGCAGGTGGCGATGAAGGTAATATTGGGAGTGATCACATAATCCTTTTCATTAACCCCCAGCATGATGAGGCATATGTGCAGGGCGGTTGTACCGCTGCTGGTGGCAACAGCATATTTGGTGCCGGCGAATTCAGCGCTCATTTTCTCAAACTGGTCCACATAAGCGCCCACGCTGCTTACCCAGCCGGTATCCAGACAATCCTTTACATATTTCCATTCGTTGCCGGCCATGTTCGGGCCACTGAGTAAAAGCATAGTCTTTGGGTTTTGTGATAAACGGACCCCGGGCCCGGTTTATTATTGCTGTGCAAACCTATTAAAAAAAAATGCTCCGGCCTAAAGACCAGATCAACTAATCTATGGCAAATGATTTTCAAGCGGCACTGTTCAACAAAAAAGAGAACCGGCTTCCAGCGCCTATTTCACTTTTCACCCCGATACTTCCGCCCTGTGCTTCAATAAACTCTTTTGAAATGGCAAGTCCAAGCCCCGTTCCTGTCCGCTCCTGTGTACCCGGCACCTTAAAATACCGGTCAAACAGTTTAGGCTGGTATTTCTCATCAATTCCCTTCCCGTGATCCTGTACAGCAAACTCAATTTTGTTTTCATTCAGGTTCACCATTAATTCTATAGAAGATGATTCCGGCGAGTACTTGATCGCGTTGGTCAGCAGATTTATTAAAACCCAGGAGGTTTTTTCCACATCTGCATATACCGGTGGCAGCTTATCCTGTGCCAGGATATGAATGGCGATCTTTTTTTGCTGTGCTTTGAACTGCACGGCTTCCACAGCCTGCTGCACAATTTCAACCGGACTTGCGGGTTGTAATTTCAGTTGTATGTTGCCGGTCTCCACCTGGCTCATATTCAACAACTCACTGGTGATTTTCAGCAGGCGGTCCGAATCATCGGAGATACTTTTGATAAGTTCTGCCTGTTCTTCATTTAGATTTCCCACCCGGTTATCATTAAGCAGCTGTGCACTCATTTTTATGGAAGAGATCGGGGTTTTCAGTTCATGTGAAACGGTGGCAATGAAATTTGTCTTTGCTTCATTCAGTTCATGAAAGGGAGTGATATTCCTCAGCACGATCACCTGGCCTATGACTTCATCGTTGTTCTTTACATTCAGTACATCCTTACTGAAATAGCTCTCCTTTTCGTCGGCATATATTTTCAGTTCCTTTTTACCGTTCTCCTGCAGCAGGGTGCGCATCAGGTCGTTGCTCACCGCTACATCTGCCGAATACCGGCCTTGTACATCGGCCTGTTTAACACCCAGCAACCGTTCGGCCACCGCATTTAAAAAAAGTATATGCTTCTTTTTGTCAAGCCCGATGATCCCGTCTTTCATCTGGTTGATGATGGTTTCGATCCGGCTTTTTTCAAAGCGTAGCTGGGCCAGGCTGCTTCGTTCATATTGATCCAGTTTTTCGGCCATGCTGTTGAAAGCATTGGCCAATTCACCAAATTCATCCTTTTGGTTAAGGTATATCCGTTTGCTGTAATTTTTACCGGCGATCTCCACGATACCGTCTGTCAGTTTTGTGATGGGATCTGATATGACTGCCGGAAAATTATAAATGAAGGTAATGGTGATCAGGAAGAGAACAGAAAAGATAACGGTGAGCCAGAGTTTTGCGTCAGCGGCGTTCCTCTGCACTACGCTGTTCTTGTCAAGGATCGCTTTTTGGTTAAGGTCATTGATCACATGAAGCCCCTTTCTTATCTGCAGGTAAGTGGAAGAATCCATGGACGAAGCAAGCAATTCCGCAAAATGGGTACGTACCTGGCTGGTGGCTTCAAATTCGCCCGGCTCGGTTATATTCGCTTCCTGTTTTTTTAAATTATCCTCAAATATTTTAATGGCTGCGGACCGTGCCGGAATGTCTTCCAGCGCCCTGAGCATATTATTGCTGTATACCAGTGATTCGTGATTATTCTTCAGCACTTTTTCTGCATCATTGCTCAGCCGGTTGATATAAAATATACCCAGGATACCGAATATCAGTATTACCACAAACAGGAACGACAGACCAAGCGATAATTTTGTTTTCAGTTTCATGCTACGATAAAATTACGATGTCTATATCTGCGGCAGACAGTTTGTTCAGCAATTGATTGAATACGGTGGTGTTCATGATCACATTGAACAGGTTCAGGTGCGGTTTGCCGATGCAGATGGTGGTGATCTCTTTTTGGGTAGTTGCTTCAAAAATCCCTTTGGCAATATTGCTGCTTTTTATTCTTATTATTTCTGCACCAAGTTCTGTTGCCAGTTTAAAGTTATTGATCAGGTGCCTTTGCGCCGCCAGGCCTATTTTATCTCCTTCCTCCTTCGGTGTTTGCACGTACAAAAGGTACCACTTGCTGTTATAATAGGAGGCCAGCCGGGCCGTTTTCCGGATGACCTTTTTAGCTATCTCATGATTGCTGCTGATGCAGGCCAGGAAACGTTCCGCCTTCAGGTGTGCGCTGCGGGGGAGTTCTGTTTCAATTTTCCGTTCCACCTGTGAGGCCACTTCCTTTAATGCCAGTTCCCGTAACTGAAGTATCTTTTCGCTCTGGAAGAAATTCTGTAAGGCCCGTTCAATCTTATCGGCCGTATAAATTTTTCCCTCTCTTAATCTTGTTACCAGTTCATCGGCAGTAAGGTCAATGTTCACCACTTCATCGGCCTGTTGCAGTACAATATCCGGAATGCGTTCGGCAACATCAATGCCGGTTATTTCTTTCACATCCTGATACAGACTTTCAATATGCTGGATGTTAACGGCACTGATTACATTGATGCCGGCATCCAGTATATCCATAACATCCTGCCAGCGTTTTTCATTCTTACTTCCTTCAATATTGGTATGGGCCAGTTCATCCACGATCACCACTTCCGGGTGCAGGTTCATTACGGCTTGCACATCGAATTCATCCAGTTCTTTTCCTTTATAAAATAATTTTCTCCGTGGAATAACAGGTAAGCCTTCCATTAAGGCCTGGGTCTCTTTCCGGCCATGTGTTTCTATATACCCGATCTTAACATCAATACCGTTGCGCAACAGGGTTTGCGCTTCCTGAAGCATGCGGAAAGTTTTGCCTACACCGGCACTCATGCCAATGTAAATTTTAAACTTCCCCCGCCGGCTTTTGCGGATAAGGTCTAAAAATTGTTGTGCATTTTTTTCCTGTTCTGGCATAGTTTAAAAACTTACTGCAATAGAAGAGGTAACAAAGGTATTATTATTAGATATCCCGCTACCCTTGGTAAAAACATCATCCTTACTGTTCAACGATCTCAGCTCTAACCTGATGACGGCATTCGGTAAGGGTGCATAATCTACATTAACAGAATAGCCCGCTGTTTTAAAACCATTGGGCGTACCGCTGGCGATAATCACTCCATACTTGTCATCATAATATTCCCCTCTTGTAGCAACAGTCCATTTATCATTAACAGCATATTTCAATATCAAAACCGGGGAATACCAGGTGTTAAAATCACTCCCAGCTTTTGTTTTTTGTTCGGAACCAATATCAAACCCGGCTGTAATGCCAAACTTAGGGGTAACATTAAAAATACCATACAGGTTATGAAAGCAACGCCACAGGCGTGCACTATCCGGCTTATCGGTGCCGACAAAAGTACTGTAATTAAACGTGGTTGTGGTATTGGGTTTGTATTGCAACTGCGTACCAAAACTCATCAATGAATTACCATCCACTCTTTTGATCCGTTGCCACCCATTCAACAGCAGGCCGCTTATGATCCATCTATTATTATTGCTTGTATAAGTAAGTTTAGCGCCTGCTTCAAAATAGGGTGAATTATCTGCCAGCATACTCCTGGTGAGTGTCCAGCAATCTTTTGACACAGCGCTTTCGAAACCAATATGAGATGAAAAAATGCCTGCATCTATCCAGAGATTTTTCTTTTTGGAAATTTTTAAACCGGCATTGGCTTCGAAAATATTTTTTAATACCCCTGTTTCAGCGGCGTAATTTGCATTCATGTATGTACCGGCTGCAATAGCAAGATTTGCCCTTACTCTCTCCGCATTGTAACTGCCTTTTAAAAAACCCAGGTTAAGGTTAAATTCGTTGTGGCGGTTATGACTGTAAATAAAACCGGGCCTGTTATTATCAGTTGGTTTGTTAAAGTCGTATTGGTAATAAGCCTCTACATAACCGCTGAAGCTGAAAGGGTTTGGTGCTGCTGTTTTAACAGAATCCTGTGCGAATAAATTTAAGCCTGCCATTAGCATAGCTCCTAATAAGATCTTTTTCATTGTACTCAATTTTTTACCTGTTGTTATTTTAATTTATCTAATGCGACATTTAGTTGTAATACATTTACTCTTTTTGTTCCGAATAACCCAGCCAAAGGTTTTTCAATATTATTTTCAACCAGTTTGTTTACCGTCTCAACCGGGATATTTCGTACAGTTGCAATTCTTTTTACCTGAACATAAGCTCCTTGTACAGAGATATGCGGATCAAGGCCCGCACCGGATGCAGTTACCAGGTCAGAGGGTATCTCTTCTTTCTTTACAGCAGGATTGTGTACCAAAAAACTATCTATCCTGTCCTTTACCTGTTTCAGATAATCAGGGTTGGAGGGGCCTTTGTTGCTTCCTCCTGAACCTGCAGCATTGTAATCAACAGCCGAAGGGCGGCTCCAGAAATATTTATCATCTGTGAATTTCTGGCCCAGTAACTTCCAGCCTACAACACGGTTATTGGCTGTAACTGTTTCACCTTTCCCTTTACCAGGCGCCAACTGTGCGCCTGCAAGGATCAATAAAGAATAAATACCCATAAAGAATACCATGCAAACCAGGGTAAGTCTTATTGCGGGCAGAATATTTTGTTTCATTTTATAAATTTTAAAAATTAAAATCCTTGTTCCCCTTCAGGGGTTAGGGGCATCAGAACCATATACTCACTAAAAGGTCAATTAATTTGATACCGATAAAAGGGACTACGATACCCCCCACGCCATAAATGAGTAAATTCCTTCTTAATAATAAAGATGCACCAATGGGTTTATAAGCCACCCCTCTTAAAGCCAACGGGATTAACAAGGGAATAATAATGGCATTGAAAATGATGGCAGAAAGGATGGCACTTTCGGGGCTATGCAGCCGCATGATGTTCAACCCCTGTAGTGCTGGAATAGAAGCAATGAACAAAGCCGGCACAATAGCAAAATATTTAGCCACATCATTAGCAATGGAAAACGTGGTCAGAGTTCCTCTTGTCATTAATAATTGCTTCCCTATTTCTACTATCTCGATCAGCTTGGTGGGATCATTGTCCAGGTCGACCATATTGCCCGCTTCTTTGGCAGCAGCAGTTCCGCTGTTCATCGCAACGCCAACATCAGCCTGCGCCAGCGCAGGCGCATCATTGGTACCGTCTCCCATCATGGCTACCAGTTTGCCGCCCTGTTGCTCTTTTTTAATGTAGTTCATTTTATCCTCGGGTTTGGCTTCGGCAATAAAATCATCCACGCCTGCCTTCTCTGCAATGAATTTTGCGGTAAGCGGGTTATCGCCTGTTACCATCACGGTCTTAACGCCCATTTTACGCAAACGTTCAAAGCGTTCCTGTATGCCCGGTTTAATGATATCCTGTAATTCAATCACACCCATTACTTTTTCATTCTGGCTGACAACAAGCGGCGTTCCCCCATTTGAAGAAATAAGACGTACCCTTTCTTCTGTATCCGCAGGAAAACTGTTTCCGGCTTTTAATACCACATTTCTGATGGCATCAAAAGCGCCTTTACGTATTTTCATAACCTCCATACCTGCCTGTCCGGTAGGCAGGTCAATCCCGCTGCTCCTTGTTTCGGCAGTGAATTGAATAAACCTTACTTTATCATTTTGCAAAGAAGGTTTTTTTACCTGTTTTGTTTCTGCCAGTTCAATGATGGATTTTCCTTCCGGTGTTTCATCTGCCATAGAAGCAAGTACACAAGCTTCGGCAAAAACATTTTCATCTACATCTTTTTCGGGCCAGAAGTGCGTAGCTTTCCTGTTACCGATAGTGATGGTGCCTGTCTTATCCAAAAGCAACGTGTCCAGATCGCCGGCAGTTTCAACCGCCTTACCGCTTTTTGTGATCACATTCGCCCTTAATGCCCTGTCCATTCCTGCAATACCGATGGCAGACAACAAACCACCGATGGTTGTTGGTATCAGGCAAACAAATAAAGAAATGAAGGCAGCAATGGTAATGGGTGTACTTGCATAATCGCCAAAGGGTTTCAAGGTAACGCATACAATGATAAAGATGAGCGTAAACCCTGCCAGTAAAATGGTCAGTGCAATTTCATTCGGTGTTTTCTGGCGGCTTGCCCCCTCAACCAGGGCGATCATTTTATCCAGGAAACTTTCTCCCGGTTCTGTAGTAACCCGGACTTTTATCTTATCGCTTAATACTTTTGTACCCCCGGTCACAGAAGATTTATCGCCACCGCTTTCACGTATTACCGGGGCAGATTCACCGGTAATGGCAGATTCATCAATGGTAGCGATCCCTTCAATGATCTCCCCGTCCATGGGGATGGTATCACCGGCTTCGCAAAGAAAAACATCTCCCTTCCCAAGCTGAGAAGAAGGAACGATCTTCATTTCGTTCACATACATTTCACCAACCGGAAATATTTTCTTGGCCGGAGTGTCTTCCCTTGTTTTACGCAGACTATTGGCCTGCGCCTTCCCTCTTGCTTCGGCAAGTGCTTCGGCAAAATTGGCAAACAGAAGTGTTAGCAGCAATATGGCTGTAATAATGATATTGTACAGGAGGCTGCCCTGCGAAGCTTCACCATTCATTATCCAGATGCAAACACCCAGCATAAATATGGTACATAGCTCCACGGTAAACATCACCGGGTTGCGGAACTGGATGCGTGGATCCAGTTTAACAAAGGATTGCTTCAGCGCTTCGTTAACCAAAGCGCCTTCAAATAGTTTATTTGTTCTTCTATGTATTGACATTTTTTTTCTTTTTTATTATTTCATTCCAAAATATTCTGCAATGGGACCTAATGCCAGAGCAGGGAAAAAACTAAGGGCAGCTACTATGAATATTACCACAAACACCATAATACCAAATGTTCCGGTATCGGTTTTCAATGTTCCTGCACTTTCAGGAATATATTTCTTTTTTGCCAGGATACCAGCGATAGCAACCGGGCCAATGATCGGTATAAATCTTGCCAGCAGCATTACGATACCACAGGCAATATTCCAGAATGGCGTATTATCACCTAACCCCTCAAAACCACTTCCATTGTTGGCGGAAGAAGAAGTGAACTCATACAGCATTTCACTGAAGCCATGGTTGCCTGGGTTGTTAAGCCATCCTGCATAGGCCTCAGGGTTGTGTGCATATAAATAAGATGACAATGCAGTACCTGCAAGGATCAGCAGGGGATGAAGTAATGCAATGATGGCAGCGATCTTCATTTCTTTTGCTTCTATCTTCTTGCCTAAAAATTCCGGTGTTCTTCCTACCATTAACCCGCTGATGAAAACAGCTATGATGATGAAGATGTAAAAATTCAGGAAGCCCACACCCACACCTCCATAAAATGAATTGATCATCATCCCCAACAAAGCGCTCATGCCCGCCAGGGGTGTAAAACTGTCGTGCATGGAATTTACAGAACCATTTGAAGTGACCGTTGTAGTAACGCCCCAGTACGCAGATGCCGCCGGGCCAAACCTCACCTCCTTTCCTTCCATGCTGCCCAGCGGTTGTGCAATACCCATTTTTGCGATGGCCGGATTCCCCTTCATTTCAAAATACACGGCATTGAAAAGCAGGAGTAAAAAACCAAGTGTCATCACAGCAAATACCATCCAGGCAATTTTTTTCCTTTTAAGAACATAACCTAACGCAAATACCATCGCAATAGGGATCAAAATGATGCTCAGGTCTTCAACTATATTGGTAAAATAATTTGGATTCTCTAACGGATGAGAAGAGTTAGGGCCATAGTATCCACCGCCATTTGTTCCGAGTTGTTTGATAGCAACCATCGCAGCGGCAGGGCCACGGCTCACATTCACGGTATCACCCTGCATAGAAATATATTGAGCTTTGCCTTCAAAATTCATCGGTGTACCGTTGAAAGCCAGTATCAAAGCAACAACAACAGCCAGCGGGAATAATATTCTTGTGGCTGACCTTACCAGGTAGTTATAAAAATTACCAAGTTTATCTGTTGTCTTTTCCTTCATTGCCCTGAACACGACAGCGCAAATAGCTATACCTGCAGCGGCGCTGATAAATTGCCATAGCATTAAGATCAACTGCCCCAGGTACGACAACCCGGTTTCGCCGGAATAGTGTTGCAGGTTTGTATTGGTTACAAAACTTACTGATGTATTGAAAGCAAGGTCCGCAGTCATAGACGGGTTACCATCTGGATTAAGTGGTAGCCAGCTCATATTCATCAATACAAACATGGACAGTAAGAACCAAATAAGATTGATAGTAAGTAAAGCGCTGAGGTGTTGCTTCCAGTTCATTTCTTTCTTGGGATCAATACCCCCAAGCTTAAAGAATGTTTTGTCAACAGGATTAAACAGCCGGTCCAGCCAGGTTCTGTCGCCTTCAAATACTTTTCCGATATACCGTCCTAATGGAATAGCCAGTGCTACAGTGAGCAGGTACATTAACAGGACGCCTAAGATTTCTGTATTCATTTTTATATTTTTTACTGCAACCCTTTAGGGGATGGGGGTTAAAATTTCTCCGGTTTTACCAGTACATAACACAGGTAGATAAAGACCAGGATTGCGATGATGAATAATAGTAACATTTGAATTACGTTTTTTAAATGATTTAATCAATAAAATGAAGGCAGATGATGTTTGAATTAAATACAAACTGCTGCCATCATTTTAGATTTTTTCAAACCAGTCGATGAATTTGAAAAAAAGAACAAACCCGGCTATTCCTGCCAAATAGAGAATCGCTGTAAGCATAGTTTCATTTTTTAAAATTGTTAATCAATATTTATCTTTTGCTTTAAACAAAGGACAAAAAGAAATTTCCTCAGCTTGCTGTTTTTAGTCAGCTGATAGCATGACTCAAATCACACTGAGATTACTTTCGATCATTAATCTGTACAGGAGTGAATAAATTCTTTTCGTTTAACCATTTTTCGTTTCATTTTGGTGTTTTCCTTTATTCTGTACATAATTGCAAGGCATAGAGGTAGGCCGTACATAGTAATTAAGAGCAAAATTTTCGTCGAGGTTTCCATTTTATCGGTTTATTAATCTGATAATCTTCCAGTTAACAATAATAAGCAGCGATAAAGCAAATAGCCAAACGGCAATTATTACCAGGTTTTCTTTAATATTTGATTTATTGTTGCTCACTGTAGCTGCCGTATACCAAAATTTGCTCCCTAAATACAAAAACCGAATCAATTGATTTAAAATGAATGGTTTAGAAAATTCAGGGAGAAGAAGCAAATAAAAAACCCTTCTGTTTTGGAAGGGTTGGTTATCATTTTGATAAGCTGTTCAGGAAATATTATACTCTTCCAGTTTGCGGTAAAGCGTAGTGATCCCAATTTCCAGTAACCGGGCAGCTTCGGCTTTGTTCCCTTTTGTATAGTTCAGCACTTTCAGAATCTGCAGTTTTTCCATGCTGGCCATGGAAAAAGCGGATAATGCATTCCCGGGCGGAAGCACCGCATACTGTATATCAAAAGGCAGCAACGGTGCCGTAAGTATTTCCCCATCAGATAAAATAACACTGCGCTCAATGATATTTTTTAGTTCCCGGATGTTTCCCGGCCATCTATATTGTTCCAGTTTCTGTAAGAAGCCTGTGTCCATTTTTAAAGCAGGTTTATCTGTTTTGGCAGCGTATTGCTGAACAAAATATTTCGCAAGTACTTCAATATCTTTACCCCTCTCCCTTAAGGCCGGTAATTTAATCTGGAATACATTTAACCGGTAATAGAGATCAGAACGGAAACGATTTTCCTCACTTTCCTTCTGCAGGTCTTTATTGGTTGCGGCGATCAGCCTGAAGTCGGACCGTACGGGTTTGGTATCGCCCAATTTTATATATTCCCCGGTTTCCAGAACCCGTAATAACTTTGCCTGAAGTTCCAAAGGCATTTCCCCGATCTCGTCCAAAAATAAGGTGCCTCCATTCGCTTCTTCAATCAACCCTTTCTGGTCTTTTACAGCCCCGGTAAATGCTCCCTGCCTGTGACCAAATAATTCACTTTCCAGAATATCCTTACTGAAAGTGCTGCAGTTAAGTGCTACAAAATCTTTATTTTTCCTTTTGCCGGCCTGGTGAACAGCCTGAGCAAATACTTCTTTCCCGGTGCCTGTTTCGCCGAGTAATAAAACAGGCATATCGGTAAGCGCCACTTTCTTCGCTTTATCAACAGCGTCTTTTATGGACGCTGAATCACCAAGAATAGCATTGAACGTATAACGATTTCCTACCTGCTGCTCCAGTTGTTCAACACGCTTCTGCAGATCCACTTTTTCCATGGCCCTGTTCAGCAATGGGATTACCTTATCATTATCATCACCTTTGGTGATATAATCAAAAGCCCCGTTCTTCATGGCCTGCACCCCATCAGCAATATTGCCATAGGCAGTAAGTAAAATGATCTCCGTATGGGGATACTTAGGCTTAAGTTCCTTTACAAAATCAACGCCATTCCCATCGGGGAGTTTTACATCACAGAGAACTATATCAATGGGTTCTTTTTCCAATAACCTGGATCCTGCTTTTAAAGTGCCGGCTTCAGTTACAGTATAACCCTCCAGTTTAATGATACGGCTTAGTAAGTTGCGCAGTTTTTCTTCATCATCTATGATCAATATCCTTTTCAACCCTTTATTACTATTATGCTCCAAAAGTAGATAAAATATAAGCAACCCTGTCTGCAGGAAGGTTTTCTATTTCCGCAGTTTCTTCAGATAGGCAATAGAAGGCTTTTCCGTTAACAGATACAGGGGGATCGTGACCAGTACCGCAACACATACGCCTGTATAATAAGGTATCCTGCTGTAATAAACCAACTGGCCGGTGTACAAAGTGATCAGCGAATAAGTAAACAGTAGTACCGGCAAATGATTCAGGTACAGGCTGTAGCTGATGTCGCCCAGTTTCATCAGCAGGGTATTTTTACCTTTAACAAAATAGAGTATATAATCAAAAATGAAAAAGGAAAACAGCAAGGTAACCACATCGGAGAACTTTTCCGAGATCATCCTGTTGGTAAGATTGACCAAAACAAAAAAGCCGGCAAGGATAACCAGGTAGAGAATTTTGTTTTTAATGACCGGGGTTCCGGAAAAGTTATTAAAGTAGTCGTAAAGGATCAGGCCTGCCACAAGAAAGCCTGGTAATAAAAGACCGTCCACCCGGTCAATGCAAACAAAATGACCAGCCCGGCCGCCACGAACCAGTTTGCATACCTGCCCAACTTGCTGTATACCGGAAAAAGCAGGTAGAAGATCAGTTCATGACCCAGTGACCAGTAAGCATAATTGAATCCTGCATACTCACCATTTTCAATGAAAAAGACCGTTTTGATCACCTGGGCCGGGGAAAGTCCGTTATAAGCATCGCTGAGCCTGCTGTTGTACTGCCTGAAGCTGCTTGTGTAAATATCCGGGTTTATATAATTTACACAAATGACAAGGGTGAGTATGGACAAGACCAATGAGAACAAAAATGGCCAGTATATCCTTATCAGGCGTATCTTATAGAAATCTCCCCATTTATAATGATGGCTGGAAAAAGAATGCCGGATGACAAAGGCAGATAAGATAAAAAAAACGATCACACACTCTTTACCGCAGGAGCTGAGCATATCTGCTGAGAACAAGATATAATCCCCGATGCTGTGCAGGCCGACCTCTTTGCTGTAAACCGTTCCGCCAACCCAGAAAACGAATTTTGAATGAAAAAAAACCACCAGCAAGGCTGCCAACCCCCGGGCAATATGCAAATACCTGATGTTGGCTAAGCCTGTTTTCATTTTGATCGAAAAACCAGCCGTTGCAGCGGGAGATCTGCTGCAGGCCCGGTTTATATATTGCGGAATTTTGTGAAAACGAATCCGTAACAATGCCTGTTTTCAACAGGGTGTAAATTTCCTTCACGCCATCCGGAACTTTCTTGGTTATGGTAAAGCCCAGTTCATTCTTTATCTTATCAAAGTTCACCCGGTAATCCCGCGGGTCCTCACTGCTGTCAACATAGATCACTTTTACATTGGGCACCACTTTGCAGACCTCCTGTATCACCATCCCTTTATTGTAATTCTCTTCGGTACTGCCCACATTAAATACATTGGCCCTCACTTTTTCTTCCGGGCTTTCCAGCACCAGTACCACCGACCTGGCCAGGTCATCCACATGGCAGTAAGGGCGCCAGAACTGCTGGCCCCATATTTCCTGTTCGCCATGAACGGCGGCATTACGGGTGAATTCATTCACCGTCAGGTCAAACCGTATCCGGGGAGAGAATCCGTATACGGTGCTGAACCGCAAAGCGGTGCTGCACATCCTGCTGTCCTTTCTTTCCTCCAGTAAATATTTTTCAAACTTTACTTTCAGCTCTGCATATAAGGAAACCGGGTTTAATGCCGATGTTTCGGTAACAAAGGAATCCGGGTCGGGCATTTTGCCATAATTGCTGCAGGTGCTGGCAAAAACAAAACGTTTTACACCGGCGGCTTCCGCCTTATTGAATAAGAGTACAGCGCCGTCCCAGTTGGTCTCATTGGCCTCTTCACTGAATTTTTTACAGGCAGGGTCGCCCACGATGGCAGCAAGGTGTGCAATGGCGTCAATTCCTTTCAGTGCATTGTCCACATCATCCGCATTGCGTACATCCCCTTTCATGAATTCAAAATCAGGGTGCAGCATTACATCATAGAGTGCATCGCCGCCAAACTTCAGGGAATCAAAACCCTTACCTGGTAACCTTTGCTTAATAACTGGCGAACCAATACGGAGCCGATATACCCGGCGCCCCGGTAACTAATACTTTCATAATGTCAGATTTTTTTGCGTTGCAAAGATAAGGGGTTTGGATACAGGATGCCAGATACCGGATGCCAGATACCGGATGCCGGATACCGGATGCTCCCAACAAATTACTAGTGACCAGTATCCAGTATCCAGTATCTAGTATCTAGTATCCGTTTCTCCGTATCCCGTTCATTTCGCCGGAACGCCTACCACGGTGGCTCCATCCGCCACATCTTTCACTACCACGGCGCCGGCACCGATCATGGCATTTTTACCAACGGTGATGCCTTGCTTTATGACTGAATTGGCCCCTACAAATGTTCCGTTGCCAACCTGTACATTGCCGCACAATACAGCCCCCGGGCCGATGTGGGCAAATTCACCCACTACACATTCGTGTTCAATGATGCATCCTGTATTACAAATAACTCCCGGGCCGATCTTTGCCAGGGGATTAATGCTGGCATGGGCAGCGATCATCACTCCGTGTAATGCAATGCTGGCGGAGCCGTCAATAACGGCTGAGGAATGAATTGCGTTTACCGGAAGCAGGTGCTGTTGTGCCAGCTGGTCGTATATCCTCTTGCGGATGGCATTATCACCGACCGCAATAAAAAAACCGGCCTGCTTCAACGCCTGCAATCCGTTTTCAGAAGTTTCTGCACCCCGGTAGGAAAGGCCGAACGGGTTGAATGCCTTTTCTTCCGTATCACAATAGCCGGTAACTTTTTTCCCGGCAGATGCCAGGATGCCGTGAACAACAAATGCATGCCCGGAATACCCGATCAGTATCATACTCCTTTATTAATTATCTAATTTACCAAGGTTTTGTATGCGGCAAGTATATTTTGCCAGATATTTTCCTGCCGGTAATTTTCCTTTATCTCCTGCTGCAGCTTTTCTGCCATACTCTTCAGGTGCTGCGGGTGCAGGATGGCATACTGCAGCATCTTCAGCAGCTGCTGTTCATTGCCGCTACCGAATATCAACCCGGTCTCATTGTTGGTTATGATATCAATGTTGCCGGTTATATGGCTGCAGATGACCGGTAACCCCATGGCACCTGCCTGCAGCAGCACATTGGGAAAACCTTCCCGGTGTGAAGGGAAAACAAAATAATGGGCAGTACATATAGTATTCAACATGATCGGTCCAGGGATGTGTCTGATGCCGCTGTTCTTTTCAATTTCCTGCATGGTCTTTCCAGGCAGCGGGTCAAGAGTTGGCTCGTAACCGCCAACCAGTACCAGTTTTAAAGCGGGGTCCGTTCTTTGCAACTGCACAAATACATTCACCAGTTCAACAATTCCCTTGTCAGCCACGAGCCTTCCGATACAAAGCAGGTACTTATTTTGTGTTGTGTATTGAACCTGTTCCTTAACGGCGCTGATGATCTTTTCATCCAGTATCTCCCTGTTAAAGCGATTAGTGTTTATCCCATTGGTTGAACCCTTACCGATGATGTGCAGCTTTGCGGGATTACAAAGTTTCTTTTCCAGGATGTATTCTTTTAATGAATTACTGTTTGGCCAAACCTGGCTGGCGGACATGCAGGTCAGTTTTTCAATGAATTTGAGCAACTGGTATTTGATCCCTTTCTCTACCATCAGGGGCAGCCCTGCAACCGTATGTATCCTTACTTTAACACCTGTTACCCGTGCAGCCAGCATCCCAAGCAAGCCTGCTTTGGGGGTATGGGTATGTACAATATCCGGTTTCTCTTTCCGGAATATCCGTATCAGTTGGAACAGGCATTGCAGGTCACGGAAAGCTGTTATCTGCCGGGTCATGGGTACGATCATATGCCTGCATTGCTCCTGCCGGATCACTTCGGGGAGTTCCTTTCCATCCGCACTTATCATAAGCACATCAAAGCCGTTTTGAGACATAAAGTGCATTTGCCCCGGAAGTAAATAGCGCAATGCCATGGGCACGGTGGTTATGCGGACCAGTTTTTATTGTACGCTTTTTTCGGGCAATGGTTTGTTTTAATGAATAATGGATATTCCTGCACTCAAAAATAACTTCATAATATTGAAAGACAAATTGATTTTTTAAGATAAATTTGAAGGGGCTTACGGATAAATGAATTCTGTGCAATAAATAAAGTCCATCCTTTAAAAATTTTACAGCCATTAATGGGATTTGCCGAATTCATATTATACCCGGTTTATGTTGCGCTCTTTTACTTTTTTTTCCGTACACGCCGTTCCAATTACGATGACCCGGTCCTGCAGCATTATCACAATCAGGGTTTCTGGATCAAGGCCCTGGCCGTGTTGCCATTCACCTTATTTAATTCAATTCTTTCCCCAGGGGATTCATTCATACTTTATTATACCGAAGGAGCGAATATCTATAACCTGATACTGAAAGATGCTTCACACATCAAATGGCTATACCTTCCCGGGCCGGAGTATGACCAGACCTTACTTAGAAATCCGCTGAACCTGGGTTATTTCCGGGCAGAGAATAATTACATGGTTGCCCGTGTGGTTGCCATCGTGTCATTTTTCAGTTTTGGAAAATACCTCATCACCAACCTCTTTTCTCCATGATCGCTTTTTCGGGGTGTGGAGGCTGTATCGCTTTTTTTTACGAGCAATACCCGCACCTGCACAGGCAATTTGCCATTGCCATCCTTTACCTGCCCACGTTTGTTTTCTGGAGTTCGGGCATCTTAAAAGATCCTTTATGCATCAGTGCGCTCGGCTGGATAACCTATGCCATGTATGAGGCCTTTTATAAGAAGAAAGACCTGCTCAAGAATCTTATCATACTGGCATTCTTTGGCTTCCTGCTGTCGGTATTAAAGATCTATATACTTATTTCCTATGTGCCGTTCTTTATACTGTACCTTATCTTAAAAAATGTGAACCTGGTAAAGAACCGTTTTTTCAAATGGTCACTGGGATTGGTGCTGATCGCAGGAAGCGTGGTGGCAGGGCAGCGTGTAATGAACAGCTTCAAGGAAGAGCTGGGCACCTATGCTGCGGAGGGGATCACTGAACAGATCGGTAAACAGCGAAGCAGCTACCGTGACCCGGCGGCACCGGGAGGCGGTGATTCCAACTTTTCACTGGGAGTGGAATTTGACGGCAGTGTTACCAGCCTGTTGAAACTGGCACCGGCTGCGATCATCGCCACTTTTTACCGCCCCTTTATCTGGGAATCCAGGAAGTTAGCCACCCTTCTGTCTTCTTTCGAGAGTATGTTCATCATGTTCTTTACTTTATACGTACTGTTCAAGGCGGGCCCTTTTAAATCATTACAGGCGGTCAGAAACGACCCGGTCATTTTATACTGCATATTGTTTTCCCTTTTGTTCGGACTTTTTGTGGGAGCCACTACACCCAATTTCGGTTCCCTCGTACGCTACAAGATCCCCTGTATGCCTTTTTACATTATCGCCCTCTTCCTGATACAGGACAGGACCCGTAAAATAAAAAGCAGCCCCGTAGATGACGGAGCTGCGTGATTTCAGAGGGGGCTATTTTAACAAGTAAAATAACCTATGCATTGGCGGCCCTGCGGCCACGTATTGTTGCAATAGGTGTGAATATGGCCGACCAGGTATTCTTCAGGTATCCGTTGATCGAACCTGTAAGGGTAAAGTTCTCGTCGGTCTTTAATTTCGACAGGATGGTCGGGGGCGTTGCTTCAAAATTATTGTTGAAGGCATCGGTGACCGGCCACATGATGAAACTTAATTTTTTCAGTTTGTCTGTCTTCTGGTACAACATCACCACACCGGTAAAGGCCACAATAAAACAGTAGTAATTCAGCAAGGCAACGGCTTTATTATTGAACTTGGCCTGGTGAATGTGAAAACGGTTGCGTACGTAGTAGTACATCTTCCAGCCGGTGCTGTAGTCCCAGTCGTTCTTCAGTGAAAATGCGGTAGCCGGGTGGTAGTGAATGCTGTTGGCCACGGTACGAACGGGTATTTCGTTGCTCCGTACAATGCGGTAGTAGTATTCTGTCTCATCGCCCCACAAAAAATATTTTGGTTTGGGAACGCCTACTCTTTCCACGATGCGGCGGTGCAGCATGGTGCCGTTGAAAGGGTGCCCGATCCCATCAATGTATTTGCAATCAACCTCATCAAGGTTTTTGTATTGCTGTGTTTTCCACACAAATGATCTCTTGTCGGCTTTATCAATAACGGCGCAGTTAAGCAGGCGGAGGCAGCCGTCGTCGGCCATCAACAGGTTTTCCAGCGCATCCTCTTTGGGGTAACCATCGTCATCCATGCACCAGATCCACGAATAATTATTTTCATATGCCCAGCTTATCCCGGTACTGAAACCGCCACTGGAACCCACATTTTTTTGATTGATAAAGGTCAGGTCACCCTGTTTAGAGAGCCACTCTTCTGTGTCGTCGGTGCTTCCGTTGTTTACAACAAGGATCGCATCTAAAGGGCGGGATTGTTTGCGAAGTGCAGCTATGCATTCAGTAAGCAGTGCTTTACGGTTGTATGTAACAACCACAGCAATTACCTTTTCCATAGGATGGCATTTTGGTTTTACTCAGAGATATTTGGACAATACTATAACGGGATGGGAATCCGCTTATTGCACAGACAGGTGAAAATTATTCATTATGCCTCCACATTGGGGAAAACAGGGGGTTTTTGGCCATTTTTGGCAGCTTCCAGCCATGATTTTGCAAAATCCAGGGCCTCGCCAATAACATGGTGCATATCCATGTAGCGGTAGGTGGCCAGGCGGCCGAGGAAAGATACCTTTTCGAGGGATTCGGCATCGTGGCGGTATTGCAGGAGTAGTTTCTTGTCCTGTTCCAGTCTTTTGGGATAATAAGGAATATCGGCAGGTTCCGTCTCCTTGCTGAATTCTTTAAAGTAGATGGTCTTATCGTGCTGCTCCCAGTTGGTGAAATGCTTGTGTTCGGTGATGCGTGTGTATGGCACATCCTCATCGCAGAAGTTCATTTGCGTGGTTCCCTGGAAATCGCCATCGGCATAATGCGTTTCAAAGGTCACCGTGCGGTAACCCAGCCGGCCATACTTATGATCGAACCAGGCATCAATGGGCCCGGTATAAAAAACATGGTCGTACCCGCTGGTATCCATGGATGGATCAAATCTCTTATTCAGGCTTACGTGGATAGCAGGATGGTCGACCAGTTTCTCCATCACTGCCGTATAGCCGTCTACCGGGATGCCGGTGAACAGGTTGTTGTGGTAATTATCATCGTAATTGAACCGGACCGGGATCCTTTTTAAAATGGATGCAGGAAGTTCCGTTGGTTCACAACCCCATTGCTTTTTTGTGTAGCCATAAAAAAATGCATAATAAAGTTCTTTGCCGATAAAGCGCAATGCCTGCTCTTCAAAATTTTGCGGGTCGGTGATGGAACTGTCGGCCAGTGTTTCTAAAAAAGCCTTTGCTTCGCCGGGGGTGAATGATCTTCCGAACAACTGGTTAATGGTATGCAGGTTCACCGGCAATGAATATACTTTGCCGTTGCTCATCGCCTTCACCCGGTGTACATAGGGCCTGAACTCAACGAGGCTGTTCACAAAATCCCATATCTCTTTCCTGTCGGTATTAAAGATATGCGGACCGTACTGGTGAACCATGATGCCCGTCTGTTCATCCCGTTGGGTATGGCAGTTGCCCGCAATATGGTCCCGTTCATCCCATATATCAATACTGCATGCTGAATGCTGAGCCAGCTGGTTGGCCAGTACGGTACCTGAAAAACCTGCCCCGATGATCAAATATTTTTTACCCATAGCTATATTGCAAAATAAATCATTGCCCCAGAATACGGTTATAAATGCCGATATATTTTTTGTTGGCTTCTTCCAGTGAATAAAATTCCTTTGCGCCCCTTCTTATATCTTCCGTATTGAACAAGATCCCTGTTGCAATTTCATCTGCCGCTTTTTCAAATTCAATTCCGGTAAAATTTTCGATCACGATCCCTGCATGGAACATTTTTACGATCGTCTCCACGTCTCCCACCCCGCTGTTGGTGATAAGGGGAATGCCCATCGCCATGATCTCACCGTGCTTGGTAGGCGATGACGACTGCTTGGAATAACAGGGCCTGATAAAAAAAACCGAATAGTTACTCACCGAAAGCAACCCGGGCACCTGTTGCCTGCCCGCTTTTTGAATAATGACCCTGCCGTCCATGATACCGGCTTTGGCAGCGGCAATCCGTATCTCTTCATGGCGATGGGGTGAAACAAAAAGAAGTTTGGTGGCCGGTATCTTATCACAGAGTATTTTACAAAACTGCATCATTTCATCCACCAGGTACCAGCCACCGACAGAACCCAGGTAGCTGATGATAAAATCATCCTTGCTGATATTCAAGTCCGCTCTCAGCTTCCCCTTTTCAGCTTCGGTGATCTTGTCCGGGTTAAAAAGATCCAGGTCGGCACTGCAGGGGATCACTTCCAGGGGAATATTATTCTTATATGCCGGCCATGTTTGAATGATCTTTTCTGCTGCATAGGTAAGGCAAACAATGCCATCACTCTTTTCAACCGCTTCTGTTTCTTTTCTTTTAAAGAAGTCATACACGGCTTTGTACAGCGGGTTGGCCACATCCCACATTTTGCCTTCTACCCTGCTATCGGCATAAAACTCCCGTATATCGTTCAGGAATCTTACCCCCATTCTTTTCTTCATCCATAATCCCACCAGGGCCGGTACACCCGGCCGGGTATGCACCATATCCATATGATGTTGCCGGTGAATCTTCCTGGCCGCCTGCCTCATCTTGATGATATCGATAAGCGTGGAGATCACCGGCGGTTTTTTCGTATAGTTCAGCGGCACCCAGTTTATCCTGCTTTCATCCAGTATAGCCTGTATGGTCTTTCTATGCTGCTGATAAACCTGTTTCTTTTCGCAACTCAGTAAAAAGATATTGTATCCCGCCTTGCTCAGTCCCTGCAGGTATGGTATCACCTGGCTTTGGCCAAGAGGATCGGTCATGCCGTCATACGAGATGAATAAGATATTTTTTCCGTTCACGGGTCAGTTATCATTTAACGTATCCGAATAAATTTTTCGCAGGCCCTGCATGTGATGTTCAAGTGTAAAGTTGTTCAGTACCCGTTGCTTTGCGGCCATTGCCAGCCTGTCACGCAGGTCTTTGCCCGCAGCAAGCTGTTTGAGCTTCGCAATAAAGTCATTGATATCTTCCAGGTCAAAGAACAGCGCCGTACCGGCACATTGCTCCCGGAAGGAAGGGATATCGCTGACCAGCATGGGAACCTGCATCGCCATTGCTTCCAGCATGCTCAAAGAAAACCCTTCAAATTCCGACGGCATTACATACAGGTCGTATTGCGGTAATAGCCGGCTGGCATTTTTTACTTCGCCTTCCAGTATAACATGTGCACCGGTATCCATGATCATTTGTTCCAGTTCTTTCTGCATCCCCCCCGATCCGTAAATGTGCAGTTCGAATGGTTCATCCTTCAGTTTTTCAAATGCCCGGATAAGGTACTGCTGGTTCTTGGGATAACGCAGGGCGCCTATGGTAACCAGCCTGAACATTTCCCTGCCCGTATTAACAGGCACGGAAGCAGGCGGGTTGCCTGATTCCCTTATATCCACAAACGTGTACAGCAGGTATTTTTTATATGGCTGATGGCCGAAGAATTTAAAATACTGTTCCATCACTCCCGTGGACACCCCTACGATCGTAGTCTTGTGTTTGCTGTAACTTATCTTCTCCAGCATCCGCAGGTACCACTTCTTATATTCAGCGGAAGCGGAGACATTGGTATGTATTGTTGTGATAAGCGGGATGTTCTTCGAAGTGGCAAACCGGGCAACCAGCGTAGCGGTGAACAGGTGAGAGTGGACGATATCGATCTTGTGCTGCCGGATGAACTTCCTCAAACGCAGTACGGCCAAAGGAAACCGGGAAAAGGATCCCATGTTGAGGCAATGATATTCATCGCAGGTGAACTCTTCGCCGAAATGGTTTTGCGGGTTGAGCGTTACTACAATATTGGTATACTCTTTCAGTTCTTTCAGCACTTTTACCAGCATAACCTCCGCACCGCCACGGCCCATATTGTCAATGATATGCAGTATGGTCTTTTTGTCGCTCATGCTGCTCAGGCCGGTATAAGGTGTAGGTCGATGAGATCGGTCTGTGAACAGAATTCTTCTTTTGTGATGGGTTTATCCTGGTACAGGGCAGTATAGTTCAGTTCCTTCACCAGGTCGTAGATCGCTTCCAGGCTGTCGCCCTTTGCCTTCACCGGTTCGGGATGTATGGCCAGGATGGCTATTGGCTTGAATCGTTTAAATGTTTTCACGGCTCCTTTCATCGCATCATATTCGGCGCCTTCCACATCGATCTTGATGAAATCGATCTTTGTCAATTGCTGCTCCTGTACAAATGCATCAATGGTGGTCACATCGATCTCAATTCCATGAAAGGGCCTGTCTTCTTTATAGTTCACCAGGCTGTTGGCATTGTCTGCCTGCCCTTCCGAAACAAAGAAGGTGGTCTTACCGATCGAACCGCCCACGGCCTTCTGGAACGTGCTGATGATGCCGGCTGCATTGTTTATCTGCACCGTCTTCTTCAGCAGCTGGTTGGTGGATGGAGAAGGTTCAAAAGCATATACTTTCCCGGTGGGACCAACGGCCTGGGAAGCCATGGCGGCAAACAGGCCGATGTGTGCACCAAAATCCAGTACGGTATCCCCCTTTTTGCAGGAGGAAAAAAAGAATTGAAAATTATCCTTCTCGTAATTATCGGGGAAGAAGCGGTAGAACCGGGTTGGCAGCCGCACGTCGTGCCCGTTGATGGTCCGTTTCATTCCTCTTCCAAAAGTAGACAGGTCAAGCAGTTTGTATAAAAATTCTTTCATCCGGTAAATTGATTTTAGGGTTGTGATCTTTTAAAGATAAAGCTCATTTGCTTACGGGTAAAAAATAAAGTTATCATTAAAACAATAAAGTAACTGCAAAAAACAGAGATGGCTGCACCCATGGAACTCATGTTCTTTATAAAAAAATAGTTGCTGGTTAAACTGATACAGGCAAACGCTGCAGACAGCCCGATTATTTTACGCTTGTGGCGGTAATACAATAAAAAAGAAAAGAACAGGTAGGCGATCGTCCAGAAGTAGTACCCGATGCAGATGAGCCAGTAATAATCCAGCCCGGGGCGGTAGGTCTTATTTACCATGAACCGGTAGGCAAGGGGTACGAACAGCAGCAGCAGCAGCAGGCCGGCGGTCATGATGCCCATATACACCCAAAAGAGTTTCCGGATGGCCTGGTAGTCGATCTTCGGTTCCGACAGCATTTTATAGATCCGGGGAAGGATGTATTGCAGCAGCGCCGAACAGAGGGTAACGATGATGGAACCGAAAATACAGGCAATGGAATACACCCCTACTTCGGCATTATTATCGTTGGTGAACCGGGAGAGGAAGAAGCCATCGGAATAGTTCATGCAGAAAACACTGAACTGCATGACAACGATGGGCACACTGAAGATGAGTTCCTCTTTGATCACCTGTTTCTTTATCTCCCCGAACAGGTAGCCGCGGTGGATAAAAAAGTAAAAAGCATACAAGGCAAACACCCCATAGGATATCACAATGCCGGTGATCCTTCCGTCCCAGGCCATCTTCAACCCGCTTATCAGGGCAATGGCCAGCCCTATCTCCAGGAACAAACGGCCCAGTACGGCTTTCATGAAAAGGTTCGGGTTCTCTTCATTGCGGATGAGGTTAATGGCATGCTGGCTGATGAAGGACAGGAAGGTAACAACCGGTATCAGCCAGATGAAGGAAAGGGGAAAATCATATTTGTCCGTAAATACATTACGAAGAATATAAAATACCCCAAGGGATAAAAGAAAGACCCCCACCGGCAGTAAAAGACCAGTGCTGAAAAAATCCCTGAAATCTTTTTTATTAAGTTTGAAATAGTCGGTGCTGGCGCTTTGCAGTACCCCCATGGAGATGAAGGGCATTAAAAAAATGATGGCGCTGCTGAACAGGCTTATCAGCCCGATATCGCTTTTGGTGAGTACGTTGGTGAAATAAGGCAGCAACAGGAAGGCCACCCCTTTTCCAAAAAAATTGGTGAAGGTGTAAATGCCCAGCGACTTAACAGCCGGGCTGTTCCGGTATTTTAAAAAATTGTCCTTTTTCAGCATGGTATTGGAACGGCCGGCAGATCCATTCCCTTGAATAAGCAGTTATCCCGGCCGGGATATTAATTATTATTCATCCATTTGTCGTACCACATCTGGAACATCAGTAAGAACCAGATCTTTTCCGCCCTTTCTTTTTTGCCGTTGTAAAATGCTTTCCGGATCCGCTGCACTTCGTCGTTATTGAAAATATCCTGCTTCAGGATGAAGGCCTCATCCAGGTAGCGGTCAACAAATGGTTTCAGTTCGGATTCGAGCCAGCCGGCGATGGGAATACCAAATCCCATTTTTGGCCTGTCCATCATTTCTTTTGGAATGTATTTATGAACGATCTCCTTGATGATGAATTTTTTATTGCCCTTATTATATTTATAGTATAGCGGCAACCGGGCAGCCCATTCAATTACATGCTGGTCTAAAAAGGGTTCCCGGCCCTCCAGGCTTACACTCATGGTGGCCCGGTCCACTTTCTGAAGGATATCATCCAGCAAATAGGTCTGGTAATCCACGGCCATCATGTAACTCAGCATCGAATAATTTTCAGCATCCAGTTCATCACTGTCAAAGGCAGAAGGCAGTACACGGACGGGTTGTTTGAACAGGCTGTTGACCGTACCCTCGGTCATGTGCTGTGTTATGTTCTTTAATAAATTCTTTTCGGAAGGGTTTTTTAAAAAGGTCTTCACTTTTTCGTACCGGCTGTGAAAGAGGTATTGTTTATTCAGCAGGGGTATGGCACCGGCAGGAACCATATCCATGACCGCCGCTGCTGATTTGCGCATGATCCCCGGTATGTTCTGAAGTTTCTTTCCGTACTTCAGTATGTAATCATAGCGGTTGTACCCGGCAAAGATCTCATCCCCGGCATCGGCCGATAAGGCCACCGTTACCTTCTCCCGGGCGATCTTACTTACCAGCGATGTGGGTATGGCGCTGCTGTCGGCAAAAGGCTCATCATAAAAGAACGGCAATTGCGGAACAATTTCAATGGCCTCTTTATGGGTGCAGTAATATTCCGTATGGTCGGTGCCGAGGTGCGCAGCGATCTCTTTTGCATAAGGCGCTTCATTCAATCCATCATCGGGTACCCCAATGGTAAATGTTTTGATCTTCTCGGTATGGTTCTTCTGCAGCAGGGCGGTCACACAACTGCTGTCGTATCCCCCGCTTAAGAACACGCCTACCGGCACATCGCTCACCATGCGGTATTCGAAAGCCTTTGAAAGCACTTTTTCCGTTTCCGCCAGCGCTTCTGCAAAAGGTATATCAAGCAACGGCTTATTGTATGCATCATATACGTTCCAGTACTGCTGTGTCCGTATGTTTTGGGAAGTAA
The DNA here is from genome assembly GCA_016710165.1 of Chitinophagaceae bacterium. NCBI lineage: Bacteria > Pseudomonadati > Bacteroidota > Chitinophagia > Chitinophagales > Chitinophagaceae > Chitinophagaceae bacterium. The sequence continues at coordinate 1,901,277 of JADJLJ010000001.1, forward strand.
GGTCCATTGTTAAAAAATGGCCCGGCTTCAGTTTGAATGTATGCTTATAGATGCAATGAGGCGTAGGTACATACCCGTATTGCATGAAGGCAGCGGCCGCATCTTTATTGATCTCCTTAACAAAAGCGGGGTGCTGCAGCATGGCCTTTAACTCAGAAGCAAATAAGAACAGGCCATCCTTGTGGTAGTAAAAAAAGGGTTTAACACCCGCCCGGTCCCTGCAGGCAAATAACTGCTGTTGTTTTTCATCATAGATAACAAAGGCGAACATGCCGATGAATTTTTGCAGGGCGCTGCTGCCCCATTCGTCGTAGGCGTGCAAGATCACTTCGGTATCGCTGTGACTGTGAAATTCGTGTCCTTTTTGCTCCAGCTCCTTTTTTATTTCACTGTAATTGTATATCTCGCCGTTGAACGTTATGTGCAGGTGGCGGAAGGTCTGTGGCTGGCGGCCACCTTCCGAAAGGTCGATGATGCTCAGGCGGCGGTGGCCCAGCCCGACCGTTGCAGCCGCGGCATCATATATTCCATACCCCTCCCCGTCGGGTCCCCGGTGAGCCAGTACCCGGTTCATTTTTTCTAAAATATCCCTGCCGGTTCGTTTAGTAAAATCGGTAAAGCCGGAGATACCACACATAGTTATTTAAAAATTTAGCAATGCAAAGGTAAGTTTATAAAGGTAAAAATGCCTGTTCCCGTCCGTATCCGGCGGTAGTGTCCTATTTTGAATGATTGTCATCCTGAGGAACGAAGGATCTCCTGATCAGGATCGTTTGCTTAACCTGAGATGCTTCGTTCCTCAGCATGACAGGTCACAAAATATTCAAAATAGGACACTACCCATCCGCCCGGGGGCCACGCCCGTAAAAAACTATTGACTATATTGCAATGATATTTCATTGATCCCGGGCCACATTAAAACACCCCATAGAACTGCCGGATGCAGCACATAACGATATACGATTATCTTTTATTACCACTCTATCTTTTTCTTTTTTATATCCTGGTAAAGCGCCGGTCATTAAAATTTGAGGACAGGGAATTGAGGAAAATATTCATTACGGCATTCGCATTACGCATGCTTGGAGCCATTGGATATTCGTTAATGGTACAATACTACTACGGGTATGGGGATTCATTTACGTATTATGAAGGCGGTAATTACCTGAGAGGGCTCCTGCTGACAGATATCAACAACATCAAATACATTTTCTTTTCGGCAGAAGAGATCCAGCGCCTTTATTCGTTCCAGGAAGGAAGAGTGGGTGGTCTCAATGGCTATATCGCCACCGGGTCTTCCCTGGCCATTATGAAGGCTTCGGCAATCGCTTCGTTGGTTACTTTCAATAAGTACCTGGTCACATCCATCTTTTTCGGTATGTTTTCCTTTATGGGACAATGGAAACTTTTCATGGTCTTCAACGGTATCAATAAGGGGAAATATCAAAAGCTGCTTGCTTTCGCGGTCTTATATACGCCCGCTATCTGGTTTTGGGGCAGCGGGCTTTTAAAGGAGTCCCTTTGCATGGGCGGGATCGGTTTTATTATCAGTATCCTGTATAATGCCATCGCAAACAAAAGGGTGATAGCAAAAGACTGGATCTTACTTGCGTTGTGCGTTTACATCGTTTATGTGATCAAGAGTTACATCATTGTCATCCTTGTAACTGTCGTTTTTTTTACAATCCTGTTTACCTTTTTTCAAAAAGTAAAGATCATTCCGGTAAAATTTGCCTTGATAGCTTTAACTATACTGGGTATTTATTTTTTCCTGAGTTACTCTGATTTTTCTGAGCAGATAAATGACCTGGCGGAAGAGTCTGTTTCACAGATTGAAAATTTTCAGAAGAATTACCAGGTCACCCAGCAACAGGATGAATCCAGCAAGGCTGGGTTTGAGATGGCAAACATCGGTTCGTCATTCAGCAGCATGATGGCCAGGAGCCCGGTTGTGATCTTATCCTGTCTTTACCGGCCGTTCTTATGGGAAAGCAAAAAATTGATTATCTTCTTCTCTTCGCTTGAATCAACTCTGCTATTATTGTCTACGTTGTTCGTATTCTTTAAAACAAGGATAGTGGGATTCTTCTGGTTGCTCTTTGCCGACCCGTATATCTTTTTTTGCTTTCTGATCACGGTCTTGTTTGCCCTGATCATTGGTTTTACCACGTTTAATTTTGGCACCATGGTCCGGTATAAGATCGTGCTACTTCCTTTCATGTATTTTATGCTGGTGAACATGTATGCACGGACAATGGAAAAAAGAAAGAACAAGATGACGGATACATGGCGTGACATTATGCCGGTTTCATAATCAGAATGAATTTTTACCTCCTGGTTTTCCGCAAGGATAACGGGTAATGAAGAAAGATTTTCATAGTGAAAGGCACAGCAGTAGTACTATCATAGTGAAAATGTATTATCAGGCGGCCGACTTGGTCCCTGCTGAAATTCGGGTCCCCTTTCTATAAAAACTTTATTTTACACGGCATGATTGATATGAAGTAAAACAATTAATTTCACGGCATCTAACAAACGGAAAGTATCTGGTTTTAAATGAGTATTTACAATAATGATAAAGGAGTATTTGTAATATCCCTGGACTTCGAGCTACTCTGGGGAGTCTGGGATGTAACAACCAGGGAGAATTACGGCAGCCACATTACCGGTGTGAAGGAGGTAATACCCAGCCTGCTTTCTTTGTTTGCAGATCATGATATTAAGATAACATTTGCCACGGTAGGTTTCTTGTTTGCCAAAAACAAAGAAGATTTACTTCCTTACCTTCCTGAAAAAAAGCCGGCCTACTCTAACAATGGGTATAATGTTTATATAAATGAGTTCAACTCCATAGGCAATGATGAAACAGATGATCCCTACCACTTCGGCTACAGTTTATTTGAACTGATAAAGCAAAGCTCCCATGAGATCGGTTCACATACGTTCAGCCATTATTTCTGCCTGGAAAAGGGCCAGAAAGCTGCCGACTTTGATGCCGATGTTAAAGCAGCAAAAAAGATCGCAGCAGCTAATGACGTGGAAATAACAAGTCTTGTATTTCCCCGGAACCAGGTCAACCCGGAGTATTTTGATATCATATGCAAGAACGGGATGGCTGTTTACAGGGGTAACCCGGAATCCTGGATCTATAAGCCACGAAGATTATCCGGGGATATCCCGTTCATTAGGCTATGCCGTTTGCTGGATACCTACTTCCCTATTTCCGGGTATAATACACATCCACTGAACAACCGTAAAAGCGGACCTGTAAATATTCCTGCTAGCCGCTTTTTAAAGCCTTACAACAAAAGGCTGGCCTGGCTGGAGAAACTGAAGCTGAAAAGGATCATGAACGAAATGACGGTGGCGGCAAAAAGAAATGAACTGTATCATCTTTGGTGGCATCCTCATAATTTTGGTGAGAACCTGAAGGAAAATATGAATAACCTTACCGTATTGCTCGATCATTACAAAAAACTGAACAGAACTTACGGCTTTACCAATCTTACCATGAAGGAAGCCGCCGGTTTATAAAGCAGGCCTGGGGTTTTACACCGAAAACATCATCCGGCCTTTTAGCAAATAATGCAAAATAAAAAAATAGTATTCCTGGCATCCGATTGCGAATCATCCAAATGGGTTTACAATGCCCTTTGCCGCGATTTTACCATAGAAGCTGCCATCATAGAAACCCCTGTTTCAAGGAGGACACTGTTTAAACGGCGGATGAAAAGGATAGGACCTGTAAAAGTGATCGGGCAGGCCTTATTCTCAGTGATCGTTGTTCCCTTTTTAAGAAGAAAGGCCAAAAAAAGAAGACAGGAACTTATTGAGCAATACCAGCTTTACGATACTGATTACCCACCCGGAAAAACAGCCCGGGTCTCTTCCGTGAATGATGAATCCTGCAAACAATTGCTCCTGCAGTTACACCCGGGTATTGTTATTGTAAACGGCACCCGGATCATCCGTAAAGAAATATTACAATGCACCAATGCCGTTTTCATAAACATGCATGTGGGCATTACTCCCTGGTACCGGGGTAGCCATGGAGGCTATTGGGCCATGTACAATAAAGACGTGAAGAATTTTGGCACAACCATTCACCTGGTAGATGCCGGGGTTGATACCGGGGATGTGTTGAAACAAGTATATACCCTGCCTGGTAAAACGGATAACTTTACCACGTACCCCATACTACAGACTGCCATAGGTATTGATGCATTGAAAAATATTTTACCTGCGGTACTGGTAGGCAATTATGAAGTAAGTAGAAATACAGAAAAAGGCACGATGTATTACCAGCCAACGATCTGGCAATACATCTTTGGTTAATAAAATAGCTATGCTATTTATCCATTATAGTATGATACCAATTAACGGTGTCCTTTACCATTCTTTCAGTATTAAAATAATCAACATATTTTTTGTTCCCGTTAACTGCCATTCGATTTCCTTCTCCGGGGTTTTGCAATACATAAATAATTTTATCGGCCAAGGCCTGGCTGCTATTTACCGGAACAAGCAAACCTGTTTCATCATCGGTTATTATTTCATTGGCTGCAGGAGTATTAAAAGCGACAACGGGCACTTTAATGGCAAAAGCTTCAATGAAAACCAGTCCAAACGATTCATATAAAGAAGGCGACACTAAAATATCTGAGTGTGCAATGTAGGGGTATGGATTTTGCTGAAATCCCAAAAACAAAATATTATTTTCAATACCAAGTGTGTTGGCCTGTTTCTGTAATTGTTCCAATTGCGTACCATTGCCAACAACAAGTAACTTAAGATCAGGAAAAAGTTTAATTACTGCGGGCAATGCATCAAACAGATATTTATGGCCTTTCACCTCTTCAATCCGTCCAAGAATTATCAATTGCTTTTTAGCAAATCTGTATTTGTAAGGTTGGTTTATTTCCATAACAGGGGGAATTTTAATCCCATGATGTATGAATGATAATCTATCTGGAGTAAGTTTTAACTGATAATACAGATCTGACATGGCCTTTGATACAGCAAACTGATAGTTAATGTTGGCGCATAGGTATTTTGAAATAAAATAATAAAGGTTATACTTAATTTTCCCTTGATAATAATGGTAGTTACTGCAATATTTCTCTTCATATCCATGTTTGGTTGAGAGAAGGATGATTTTTTTATTGAATATTTTTTTTACCATCACCCCCAATAAATCAGATTTGAATAAATGTGCATGCAGGTACTGAATATTGTTTTCACTCAGGTACCTATTAATGCGTTTGGCTATTGCAAGAAATCCGGTAACTGTACCTGTTATTAACACTGTTTTTACCCCTTTACTGTTAAGCTCCATACAAAACCCATTAAACTTGTATGCATCCCGGGAGGGCGTTACACAAATCAAATGAGTTTCAATACCCTCGTTTTGCAAACCAGGTAGCAGATCCAACAGATATTTCTCTGCTCCTGCAACCTGCTCCGAAAATATAAGATGTAAAATTTTCAAAAATTAAATATGTAATTATTTTTAAAAATATATCAGCTCCGGAATTGTATGAAATTTGGGGTAAAAAAATACTAAAGCATTAGAACACTATTGATAATCATTTATACGAACCTGGCCCTATATTACTATGAAACCCTGAATATTCAAACATGCCAAAGTGATATAGCCATCCTGAAAAGTGCCTTTCAATTTAATTGAAATTATCTATTCAGAAGCTTTTCAAACTCTTTTTTTTCATGATTATAAAGTTTTTCATTATCGCATGCTTCCAGGCCTGCTTTCCGGGAGGCTGTCGCGAAACGTTTTGCCACATCAGGGTGCTGAATAAAACGAACTGCGGTTTCAGCCATCTTCTTCCAATCGCGAAAGGGAACGATCACACCTGCTTTGTTCTTTTCAACAAAGTCTACCTGCCAATCCCTGTCATAAGCTATAATGGGTAACCCGGCCAGCGCACTTTCTATTAAAGATCTTCCGGTCAATGGGCTGAGTACGGTAAAACAACCGGCGAGTAAATTTGCTATTCTTAACTGGCTAATGTTTCCCAAAAAATGAACCTTATTTTGTATCCTCAGATCAACCGTCATTTGCTCCAGTTCCGGTTTCATGGGTCCGTCTCCCGCCATGATCAAAGCGCAGGAAGGAATTCTACTGCTAATCTCGGCAAAAGCACGAATCACGTCGTCAGGATGTTTCAGGTCAAGCATTCGGCCAACATAAACAAAATGATAATCTGCTTTGCTTACATCAAAAATAGACTCTTTCTCTCTCAATGCAGGATCTTTCATGTGCTGCGGGTGTATCAACTTACCAACAGGAAATACAGTTGACCTACTCAATCTTGCACCATTGTTCAGTGCATACTCCAGGTTATTTTGATTTGCACCAGCCACCAGATCCGCCCGCCTGAACACAAACCGCTCTACCATCTTTTCGATCCATCGCAGCTTGTAAAGCCGCGGCATAGCCGTTGCGCCGGTTGCTTTGTAGATATCATCATTGTTGGCTACTACCCAAATCACCAGTTTTGACTTGGTAAAAAACCGGATGAAGAGCCCGATAAGTCCCGAAAAATATGGTTCTGTGCATAAAATAATAGAAATATCCTCCTTTTTAACCAGGTGTATGAGGTATCTGGTAAAGCGTACTTGTGAAAGTAGAAAATTAAGCGGAAACAAGCCTTTAAGTCCCGGATAATATGCAGATGACCCTTCAATAATAGTCTGGTTTTCGGAAAACCTTGTTTCTGATACTTTAAACCCTTTATAATCGGGAATACGTTTTTCAGGAACATCAGCCATCGGGTGTACGCCCCACACATACTCAAAGTATCCACCACAATCTCTGGAACTAAATTCCTGCTCCAATTCCCGCTCCCTCACCATTTTCAGGGTATATGCCATGTCGATATACATGATCCTGGGCTTTTGTGCAGTATTTATATTTCTGTTATCTGTCATTATATAAATTCTATGGCAATGTTGAACTAACTCTAACTAATGTGTCCCATATCTTGTCAAACGCTTCCACCACAATAACAGATAATCCCATGCTATAATACATGTAAGCAAAGTCAAGAGAACACATTTTATACTTATAATGTAGAATGTAATTCCAACCGGGATAAAGAAAATGCTAATAGCACAAACGAAAGCGGTTATCAGTGTTGCAATCAGCAGTTTTCCCCAATTTACGGGTAAGTGGTAGAGTTTTTGACTGATACCACACCAGATAAAAAAGAAGGTTGCTGCTGAAAGTAATGTTGATATAGCAGCGCCCCTAACACCATAAAACCTGGTGAGGAACAAGCCGGTAACTATTGCTACCAGAAACGCCGCGGCACTTGCAGTTAGCTGCGATGCTGATTTACCCTTGATGATCTTTCCCGGGAAAAAAATATATAAATTATTCAGGGCGATACCGAAAGCCAGCACCGGGACAAAATTTGCAGCACGCCCATAACTGGGAACACTGAATATCATAACGAGTTCCCTGGCGAAAACGGTTAAGAAGGCGCTGAACAACAATGCCACTATAGAAAAGCTCTGGAATAATTTACCAAGCATACCCGGTGTTTCAGGCGCTTCATGGTTGGTAAGAACGGAAGGTGTTATGGCCGTTTGTACACCCAATACCGCAAGGGCGGAAAACCCAGCAATCTGGTATGCCAGCCCGTAAATGCCTACGTCCTCAAGATTACCGTATATACTTAAAATAAATTTAGGAACCTGCTGGCCGCCCAACAACAGGAGGCCTGCCGGAACTAAGGGTGAAGAGAAATGCAGCATTTCACGCAGTTTCACCTTACTGAATGGGACACGAAATCTGTTCCACAGCATCAGTATGCTAACAATGTCAATGATTGCCGCACCGGAAGCCTGGCCAAGGATAACACCCTCTGCAGGATGATGAAAAAATAATGCGCCTGCTACTGCCCCAATACTTGTGAGCAATACATATCCCAGGGTGACCAACGCATATTCTTTGGTCTTAAACTCTAACCGAAGCTGGTTTTGTATGAGGAGATAAAATCCATTGGCCGCCAGTAATATCGCTCCATCAATAAAGATAGCCGGCCGGATGTTAACGTCTCCAATCATTCTGGCGATCATATTTCCCAAAAGCAGAACAATGGCAAGCAGCAACAGATACATAAACAGCGAGAAGCGGATGGCCGTACCCGGGTAAGTATCACGATCGGGCCTGTTGCGGTCGGTAAAGTAAAGTGTAACGGCTTGGGAAACTTCGAATGTAGTTATATAGTTCAGCAATAACACCATTGTCAAGGCCATATTCAGGGCGCCATATTCTTCAGGCGCAAGTAAACGGGTAAGAATTGGGATCAGTGCAACAGCCGCAATGCGGGAAACTATTGTAACGGCTCCATAAGTGAAACTTCCCCTAAGCAGGTTTATCTTCATTCGCTTGCTTTTTTGTCAACCATCACCAATTTTCTAATTATTATTTTTTTGTTGTACACCATTCCTTCAGGCTTTTGCAAACCTTCCGGAATAACAGGCCTCCTCCTGGTGAAGAAAGGTTACCTTAAGATCATTTGCTTTTGCCATATCTAGGAATTCTTCTTTGCTAAACCGCTTAGCATTACTTGGAGCGTACCAATCGTAATTGGTACTTTTACTCAGGTCGAAACCCCAGTCTTCTTTCCAGAAGCACTTTAAAAAATTCCAGTAAATAAATCGCTGCACATCAATGACGCCCCCCCTGATGCCCAGCATTGGGATCTCAGGGCAATCGAATGATACATTTAATTCAGAAAGGCGCTTACCCAGCTCTGTTAATTGAGCTGAAAATTCCCACATTTTATCGTTGGGTATTTCGTGGGTGGCTTTTCTGAAGTAATCATCTACCAGTTCCCTTGGCAATGCTTTTTTTGAATAAACATAACAGGCAAATTCACCTTTAGCAGAGGTTATATCACTCAAATGCTTAAATGTGATTTCTGGTTCCTCGGTATGCATTATCACCTGGTCACAAACGGTAAAATCAATTACACCGTTCTTTAACCCTGTATTTGCTATATCCCCCCTAAAGAAGAACAGGTTGGGTACATGGGCATAATTTTTTGCTGCCACATCAATGGCATCTGAGATATCTGTTCCCAGGACAACTGCATGGGGAGCGAGTTCTGCAAACCATGCCGCTTTATAGCCAAGTCCACAACCTGTATCAATAATGGTATGCTTATCCTTTAAAAAAGAGACCAGCTTTTCTTTGGTTTCAAAGCCATATAATTTTAAGAACCAATCCAATTGAAATGAATACATTTTTTCAATACTATCATATTCGGCGGCTTCTACCCACTTGTCTGAAAATATATCTGATGTCTGAACCTGGTTATCTGCTTTATTGCTGTCCGGCTGGTCAAAAGAAATTTTATTGCCCTGAATAAATAGGTCTTTTGCGAACATTTTTTTTAACCTTTCCATTAATTTATTTTAAAAGTCCCCTGCAATTCTTTTGATTGATATCGTTGACCCGATAAACTAAACATCCTGGATCCGTGCCTTTTCAATAATTATCTTTTTATTATCTCCGCTTAAAAAAAATGCGCCGGGATAGGGGCTGCATTGTGCCCGTATAAAATTGTAAATACTTAGTGCCGGTTTGCTAAAATCTATCTGGCCATCAGCAGGACTTCGCTGTGGATATATCCTTATCTTTCCTGGGTCCTGTTTTGTAAACGTATTCTTATCACCAAGTTCAAAGGCTTTATTCAATATACGGATGGATGATTCAGTTGCCTTTTGATATACCTCCCTGATCGAATCTTCGAAAAGGATCGGGAACTCATCCTGCAAAATGATGTCGCCATTATCTACGCCATCATCAAGCTTAAATAAGGTTACTCCTGTTGTTGTTTGCCCTTCCATTATTGCCCATACCAGGGGAGCGCCTCCTGCATAATCGGGAAGCAGGGATGCATGTATTCCCCAGGCGCCAAATTTAGCCAGTGACCTGACAACCTGTGGGACCATATAATACCAACCTAAAACAAGGATAACATCTAACTCCAGTCTTTTAATAAACGCCGAGTGATCCTGTAACCTTTTACCTTTTTCGCCGGTTATATAATGAAAAGGAATATCCCGTTCTTTTGCATGCGCTTCCATATCGGCAAAATTGGAATTCGTTATCAACGATTCGCTATAGCTTATTTTGAACTGTTGGGGTATTGAGAAGACCGCCGCAATTTCAACTTCCTTGTTCTGTATGATATGCAGGAACAACTCTTCACTATATTTCGTGCAACCCAGGAATGCAACTCTCATTATTCTATTTTTCATTGTTCAGAAATAACCTGCACCACCATTCAAAATTCATGAAGCTCCATAACAACAACCGGTGATTAATTCTTTTTTCGCAATGCTCATAGATCGTTTTTTCTATGAAGGCTGGCTGTATGAACTGGTGACAAGCGATATTCTTTCCCAGCAACAATTCCTTCACATACGCTGCATTTTCGCCACGGTACCAACTCTCATCCGGTGCACTAAAGCCCTGCTTTTTACGGTTAATGATCTTTTCGGGAAGGATATGGCTCATGGCATTCCTCAGCACATTCTTGCCATCGCTATACTGCTGGAACTGTGCTCGTTTATTCCCGGCAAAGTTCTCATCGATCCGTTTCATATCCTCGAGGTTGGCCAACTTATATTTTACCGGTATCTTCTGTGCGAAATTAACCAGCTCATTATCTAAAAACGGAAACCTTTCCTCCAATCCGTTCGCCATGGCCAATTTATCTCCAACCAGCAATAAGCCGGGTAAGAAGGTTTTGATCTCAAAATACAGGCTGTTTTGTATATGTTCCTCCGGGGTATCATATCTTAGATTCTTATTGAAAGTAAATACCCGTTCAAATACCCGTCGGGGCTCATTGATATCGATCTGCGATTGTATATGCTGGTGAAATAACCGGGGTTTATCTGCATCCATTACAAGTCGCTGCCAAAATCCATAATAGTTATCAAAGAATTCCGGTGCATTCAGCGACTGGAATACCCGGTAGTAACGCCAGGGGTAGCCACCGTATAATTCATCACCGCCGGTTCCCTGCAGGCAAACCTTTACAAACTTACTCGCCAGCCTGCTGATATAATAATTTGGATAGCTCATTCCTACCCTCAGGTCTTCGAGATGCCATACAACCCTGGGTAAGCTCCACCTGATATCTCCTGCATTTATTACCTGTTCGTAGTGTTCAGATTTAATGAAGTTCGCAGTCAGCTCTGCGTCAACCCTTTCATCAAACCCTACTTCGGTACCCAATACTTCGCTCATTTCAAAACCTGCCGTAAAAGTATACAGCCTCTTCACGTGCCTGCTTGCCAGTACACTTAATGAACCACTATCCATTCCTCCACTTAAATAACTGCCCACCGGCACATCGGCGATCATCTGTCTTTCCACTGCTTTAGATAAAAGCTTTTCTGTTTCTGAACTGGCATCTTCTGCCGACATGGTATTGTCGGGTTTGGTAAAATTATAATCCCACCATGAATGATGCCTGAAGTCCGGCTCGGCCACACTTATTTTTATAGTATTTGCAGGTGGTAACATCGTAACTCCTTTGAACAGGGTATGGTAGGAGAATAAATTCTGAAAAGTAAAATATTCATTCAATGCCACGACATTAAGTTCTACTTTAAATTCCGGGTGTTGCATAAATGCTTTTATCTCGGAAGCAAATAAGAATACAGTACCCGAATTCCAATAGTACAGAGGCTTTACGCCAAACCTGTCCCGGCTCAGCCACAATTCTCTTTTTGATTTATTCCAGGCCGCAATGGCAAACATGCCATCAAGGCGCTCAAAAAAAGATACTCCGTACTCCGCCAAACCCTCGGTGATCACTTCTGTATCGCTTGTAGAAATAAATTCATGCCCTTTCGATTGCAGTTCGAGTTTTAATTCCGGGAAATTATAAATACAGCCATTGAAGACGATCACCCAATCACCATTACGGGATGCCATTGGTTGTGCTCCTTTTGGCGATATATCAAGGATAGCAAGCCTGCGATGACCAAGCCCCGCATTGCCGTCTGTAAATATCCCCTCACCATCCGGTCCCCGGTGTGCAATGGCATTTGTCATTGACCTCAGAACCCGTTCGGTTACAGGTTGATCCTTAAAATTAAATACCCCTGCTATACCACACATTACTGTTTGCCGATTTTTTTAAGGTGATAAATTATATAATCAAAATCTTCTTTTACCATTTTATTATGCATAGGAATACTCATGCTGAATTGATCTGCAGCATAAGCCCCGGGATAATCCCCTGGTTTCAGATTGTACATTTTTGCATACACGTCAAGCATGTGTACGGCATGCGTACCCGGCCTGGTTGATATGCCTTCTTGTTGTAAATACTCCATAATCTCATTACGCTTCATAGGCGCTTTGGCCTCATCTACATATGTTACGTAACTCTGCCAGCCATGTTTATAGCCTGGTGGTACTTTTGGTGTAGTAAGCCAGGGAATATCTTTTAGTTGCTCTTGATAATACTCTGCCCACTTTTGTCTTTCATCTATAAAAATGTCTAACTTTTTAAATTGCACCACTCCAATTGCACCTTGTATATCTGTCATTCTGTAATTATACCCAATCATTTCAAATGCAGATAATATATATGGTTTGGGGCCATGATGCCTTTGTTCTTCTGAAATAGAAGCCCCGTGGTTCCGCAATCTGTCTATTTTAACAGCAACCTCATCATCATTGGTAGTACACATTCCGCCTTCGCCGGTACTTACACTTTTTCGGGGATGAAAGCTAAAGCAACCTACATCACCTAATCCACCGGCCGGCCGGCCGTTCAATGCACTCCCGGCAGCACAGGCGCCATCTTCGATAATTTTTAATTGTGGAAAATTTTCTTTTATCAAATCAATATCAGCACATAATCCGAATAAGTGAACAGGTATTATTGCTTTGGTTTTTGAAGTGATTTTTCCTTCAATTTTATTGATGTCGATATTAAATGTGTTAATGTCGATATCAACAAATACCGGTGTAGCGTTGCAATATTTTATCGCATTGGCTGTAGAAACCCATGTAAAAGCAGGTACTAAAACTTCATCGCCTGGCTGTATTCCGCAGGCTAGTAATGCCAAATGTAATGCAGTGGTGCAATTGCTTACTGCAAATGCGTGTTTAACCTGGTGCCGTTTCGCAAACAAGGTTTCAAATTCCTTTACTTTTGGCCCCTGTGTTATCCAGCCGCTTTCTATAGGTGCCTTACATGCTTCCCATTCTTCTAAACCCATGCTGGGCAACCCGATCGGAATATTTCTTTTTTCCATTTCTTATTTTTTTTTATCTACGCCGGTAGCCATGCGCCAGTTAATTAATTTATTTAATCCCTGTTCAAGATCATGGTTATATAAAAAGCCCAGTTCCCGTTCTGCTTTTTCTTTACTGCCGATGCGGTTCTGCACCAATGCACGGGCATCGTCCTCACTGTATGGTTTATAGATCACTTTCAGGGAAGAATCCTTAAGCCTTAGTATGGTATCGCAAAGTTCCTTGATGGAGGTCTGCACTTCGGTGCCTACATTATAGAAACCGAATTTTATATCCGCCTTCATGGCCATCACATTACAGCGTGCCACGTCTTCCACATAGATAAAATCATAGGCCTGGCTGCCGTCGCCGTTTATTACCGGGGCCTCATTGGCATCTATCTTATTCAGCATGATGGGTATCACGCCGGTGTATGCAGCGGTCTGGTCCTGGTTGGGACCGTACACATTCATGTAGCGGAGTCCTATCACTTCCAGTCCATACCGGTCATTGAATGCGGTGGCCATTGCTTCGCCGGCAATTTTTGTGGCACCGTAGAAGTTCTTATTGTTGTACGGGTGGTTCTCTGTCATGGGCAGTTCTACCGCATCGCCGTAAACCGATGCCGAAGAGGACCATACCAGTTTTTTGATATTGTTCTTCACGCAGGCTTCCAGTACATTAAAGGTACCGGCAATGTTCACATCAAATGCCGTACGGGGATAATCCTTGCAATGCAATAACCACATGGCAGCCAGGCAAAAAACATAATCCTTCCCTTTCATGGCATCGTTGAGGATATCGGTCTCCCGGATATCGCCGCCCACCGGGAAGAATGAGCATCTTTTATCTTTTAATGATCCGGTCAGATATTCCATTTTTCCCCGGGCCAGGTTATCAAAGACAACCACTTCTGCCACATCTTCTTTAAGCAGTTCGGCAACCACGTAACTGCCGATGAACCCGGCCCCGCCGATCACCAGGCATTTTGAGTTTGATAAATTCATATTATTTGTTTTCCCTTATTTGATGAACCAATGCAATGGCTTTCACCGTCTCGCTGATCCGGAAGCCGTTTCCTTTCAATATCTCTTCATAGCTTTTTGTATGAAGCTCGGTAAACCCTTCGCTGAACTCAAAACCTTCCCCGTCGATGGTCAATGCCCGGAACGTACGTTTGCCGGCATCTTTTGCTTCCGGGGGCAGTTTATTGGCGTCGATGCTGAGCATCCATTCCACCGATGCCTTTTCCAGTTCAAGGTTACCGGAAGCCGTTTGTGCCGAATGTTCGGAAACGGTACTTGTAACAACATCGCCGAATATCCAAAGCAGCATATCAAAGAAGTGAACGCCGATATTGGTGGCGATGCCGCCGCTTTTCTGTACATCGCCCTTCCAGCTCGTGTGGTACCAGTGACCCCGGGAAGTGATGTATTGTAAGTTGATCTTGTATTTCTTACCCGCCGGCGCCGCGGCGATCTTTTCTTTTAAAGCAATGATGGCGGGATGCAGCCTCAGTTGTAAAATGGTATAAATGTTCTTTCCCGTTTCTTTTTCAATTTCCAGCAGGGCATCAATATTCCAGGGATTCAATACGATCGGTTTTTCGCAGATCACGTCTGCCCCGATCCGCAATCCAAAGCGGATATGTGCATCGTGCAGGTAATTGGGACTGCATACGCTTATGAAATCTGTTTTCCTGCCGAGGCGTTTTTGTTTCTCCAGGTGGCGGTCGAAGCGTTCAAATTCGGTGAAGAAATCTGCATCCGGGAAATAACTGTCTAAAATACCCACCGAGTCGTGTTTATCAAGGGCGGCTACCAGGCTGTTCCCGGTGTCTTTGATGGCCTTCATATGCCTGGGAGCTATATAACCGCCTGCGCCTATTAATGCAAAATTTTTCATTCCTTATTTTATACGCTTTACCTTATTATTTTCCAGCACATATTCCTGCCCGCTTTCGGGGCAGCTGGCTTTTCCGGTTGCATCAAATTTCAACTTGTGCCCGAACTCGCTCATCCATCCTGTTTGCCTTCCGGGGTTACCAACAATCAATGCATAGGCCGGAACATCCTTTGTGACCACGGTTCCGGCTCCAATAAACGCATATTCGCCGATGGTATTGCCGCAAACAATGGTGGCATTGGCCCCGATACTTGCCCCTTTTTTAATGAGGGTTGTCTTAAATTCATTTTTGCGGCTCACCGCACTGCGGGGGTTTATCACATTGGTAAGCACCATACTGGGACCAAGAAAAACATCGTCTTCACATATCACCCCTTCATAAATGCTGACATTATTCTGTACCCGTACATTATCGCCCAGCACTACCCGTGGTGATACCACTACATTCTGGCCAAGATTGCAATTCATGCCTATGACCGCTCCATTCATGATGTGGGAGAAGTGCCAGATCTTTGTGCCCTCACCGATCTTGCAATTTTCATCAATGAAAGCACTGGGATGTGCGAAATAACTCATGTTTATTTATTTTTCTGTCAACGCCGGTTGCCCCCTATTCCAACAGTTTATACAAATAACTGATTTGTAATAATTTGCAAAATTATTCATTTACTTCATACCAGAACTCTTTTTAAGTCTTATTACCAGTTTCAGCCTGTTTTCCCGGGTAAATGATACAGTTACTTAAATCCCATGCCGGCTTAATTTCTGTTATGGCAACCGTTCTTGTTTCTGCTTAAATGAAGTTGGAAGATCCGGGTGTTCTAACCGGGCTAGCGGATCACCCGGTTCAAATATTCGCCATAACCGCTTTTTTCTAATTCTTTAGCAAGCCTGAGCAGGTGTTCCTTATCAATAAAACCCATCCGGTATGCGATCTCTTCCGGGCACCCGATCTTGAGGCCCTGTCTTTTTTCGATCACCCTTACGTATTCACTGGCATCATTCAGGGATTCAAACGTACCCGTATCCAGCCAGGCAAAGCCACGGTCAAGCACCGCCACTTTTAATTTCTTTTGCTGAAGGTAGGTATCGTTCACCGTGGTTATCTCGTATTCACCCCGTGCACTGGGCTTTATATTCTTTGCGATCTCCACCACTGCATTGTCATAAAAATACAGGCCTGGTACTGCATAATTGCTTTTAGGGTTTGCAGGTTTTTCCTCAATGCTGATGGCATTTCTATCCGCATCAAACTCCACCACACCGTAACGCTCAGGGTCGCTTACCGGGTAGGCAAAGATAACAGCGCCATCCGGGTTGGTGCATGCCTGCAATTTTTTACTGAAGCCGCTTCCATAAAAGATATTATCGCCCAGCACAAGCGCCACACTATCTTTACCAATGAATTCTTCCCCGATCACAAATGCCTGTGCCAGTCCATTGGGGACTTCCTGCCTGGCATATTGTATGCTGCAGCCCCACTGGCTTCCGTCGCCTAACAAGCGTTTAAACTGATCCTGGTCTTCCGGGGTGGTTATCACCAGTATGTTTTTTATCCCGGCCAGCATCAGGGTACTCAGCGGGTAATAGATCATCGGCTTATCATAAATGGGCATCAGTTGCTTGCTGATCCCCTTTGTGATAGGATAAAGCCTGGTTCCGGAGCCGCCTGCGAGAATGATGCCTTTCATTTAGTACTGTTTGAATTTATATAGATGGTTGAAGGTTGTTGAATGTTGTTGAAGGTTGTTGAAGATGGTTGAAGATGGTTGAAGGATGTTGAAGATCGTTGAAGGTTGTTGAACGTTGTTGAAGATGGTAGAGCCTTTCAACAATTTTCAACCCTTCAACAATTTTCAACCTTTCAACTATTTTCAACCCTTCCTCACCTTCAACCCTTCCCCGCTTTCCTTAACTGTGTATTCCTCAAATTATTAATTTTTAGCGACAATGGCTGAATCATGCTCCTGATCGATGACAGTTCTTCATACGTAATAAAATTCAGATCAACCGCTGTTATTAAATGACTCATCGCTTCCATCAGGCTGCCATAAGAAATAGAAGTAAAATAAGCCTGTTCCTTTGCAGATGACCTAGTGGTACCTTCTGCAATATTTGCTGCAACAGAAACTGATGACCTTCTTAATTGATTTGTCAAACCGAATTTCTCTCTTTCCGGAAATTTCTCAGTCAGCCTGTAAATTGCTACCGTTAACTTTCTTGCTTCCTTCCAGACTTCCAGCTTTTCAAACCCAAATTGATACATAGCCTTTCCACTTATTGAACCCAAAGATCGAAAAGCTTCCTTCAACCGTCTTCAACTCTTCAACAATCTTCAACCTTTTTTCCCCCTTAAACCCTGTACATTTTCCCATAATATTTCTGGTAATCCCCGCTTGTAACTTGTTTCAGCCATTCGCCGTTTGCAAGATACCAATCAATTGTCTTTGAGATCCCTTCTTCAAACTGCAGCGATGGCATCCATCCTAATTCCTTCTTTAATTTGGTTGCGTCAATGGCATAACGCATATCGTGGCCGGCACGGTCTGTAACATAGGTAATGAGTTTCTCCGAGGTTCCTTTTTCCCTGCCCAGCTTCTCGTCCATCTGCCTGCACAGTTCCTTTACCAGGTCAATATTCTTCCATTCGTTGTGCCCGCCGATATTATAGGTTTCGCCAACCCTTCCTTTATGAAAGACCACATCAATGGCACGCACATGGTCTTCCACGTACAGCCAGTCCCGCACATTCTCTCCCTTGCCATAGATGGGCAGCGGCTTGTTGTTGATGATGTTGTTGATGCAGAGCGGTATCAGTTTTTCGGGGAAATGATAAGGGCCGTAGTTGTTGCTGCAGTTGCTGATCTTCACCGGCAATTTATACGTATGATAAAATGCCCGCACCATATGATCGGAAGCTGCCTTGGATGCTGAATAGGGACTGCGGGGGTCATAGGCCGTTTCTTCGGTAAAGAACCCGGTCTTGCCCAGGGAACCATACACTTCATCGGTGGAGATATGGTAGAATATCTTATCCTCCATATTGTCCTTCCAGGATTCCTTTGCCGCCTGCAGCAGGGCTCCCGTACCCAGTACATTGGTGGTGATAAAAGCCAGTGGGTCGGTGATGGACCTGTCTACATGGCTCTCTGCAGCACAATGCAGCACGGCAGTGAACCGATGCTCTTCAAATAAGGTACGCAGCAGGTCAAGGTTGGTAATATCGCCTTTTACAAAATGATAATTAGGGGTGTATTCAATATCCTTTAAATTCTCCAGGTTGCCGGCATAGGTAAGTTTATCCAGGTTTACGATCTTATACTCCGGGTAATGGGTAACAAATAACCGGGTTAAGTGAGAACCAATAAAGCCTGCCCCACCGGTAAGTAAGATCGTATGCATTCTCAATATTCTTATTATGGGCAAAAATAGTCAATAATTTAATGCCAAATTTTAATCAAATTTCAAAATTTCTGAATCGTTTGATAACAATAGTTTTATAACCGAGTAGCCCCTTTATATTATTGACAATTGATTTCACTTTACATAGTTTTGATAAATATTATCTTCTCACAAAAACAAACTTAAATGCAAAAAAATGAAACAGTTAATAACCTCAATAATTTTTTTGGCTTTAACAAATTCTGGAAAGTCACAGGTAGCAGTATTAGCAACAGTAAGTGATATAGCTTCTTATTCAAATGCAGCTACAACGACCCTTCTTATTAAGGATACAATAAGAGGGGGACAGTTTCTTCTCTATTCCGGAAATGATACAGCGGATGATGGAATGATATTTACGGATGCTTTAAGTCAAAAATGGAAACGAGTAACGACAAATAGTAAACTAAATGCTCAATGGTATGGTATTGCAAGTTCAAGGCCCGGCTATGGCTACACGGTTGATATGCGATCTAAATTTATAACAATAAGAGATTATATTTATACCCATCCGGTCTTTAATACTATTTATATTCCAACGGATACGTCATTATTAAGCAGTTCTTATTATTATATATCAGATAGCATCTTGTTTAATAAGCCTATTAATATTACTGGCGATGGTACTTTTGGTAATCCAACAAGTAAAATCATGTTTGCGGGACATAAATCAGGATTTGTTTTTCAATATTCTTATGATAGCCTGGCATTTTCATCTTCGGTCTCGAATTTATATATAGCTTCTTCAAGCAGTATTATTGGCGGCATAAGAAATATTACGAAACACGCAATAATTTCAAGAACACTTATAAGTATAGATAATGTAATAATTACTGATATAGACGGTGATGGTATTCATATATCAGCCTGTGCTATTCCGGCTACAGGTGATAATAATAATTATGGAAATGCAGATGGTTCATCTATAAGCAATGTCTGGATTAATTTTTGCTTAAATGGAATTTTTATTGAAGGATGTGATGCAAATACAATTAACCTTACAAATACAAGTACAAATCAAAATGCCCGGTGGGGTATTTTCGATAATGGATTATTGGGGAATATATACACCAAGCCACATTGTGCATTTAATGGGGCAGGCGGTTTAACCCGTCAAAACTCAGTAGTTACTTATGGGGGAAAAAATTATGTGGCAATACCCGGACACGATGGATATTTTGGGGATGCCCCAGATAGCAATTATGCAAAACGGCCAGATACAACCGTAGGAACCTATTGGCGGGTTGTAGGTACAATGGTTGCCGCGGGAGCATGGAATGCAACTACAAGATATTATAGTGGAGGCCCTATAGCAATAGTTAACCAAAATGCCTGGACTAATATAATTAACTCTTATACAGAAGCATTTCAGCCTCCGATATGGTTAAATTACAGAAGTAAAGTTGATGGAGGGGATAATGGTGCCGGAGTTAAGGGTGGTGTTTATGAAACTGTATCTTCCGGAATAAAGTACATATATAATTCAAGTCTTGGACTTCCTAGTATCAACGATGTAACGCAAGATACCATTCAAAAATATTTTACCATTAACAAACCAGCAATTGATTATGCTGCACCTTTAGTTGTTCATAACGACCAATCAAGATCCGGTAATATTGTTGTAGCGAATTTTGAAACAACTGCAACATCTGTTTACTTAGGATTAAAAAATCCATATAGTACCGGATACATAGGATATAATGTTAATGATATAAATTTTTATACCGAGGGATTAGGTGGTTTAAGGGCACAATTAAATTCAACTGGTTTTATACCCGGGGCTAATAATACGCTTGACATTGGTACCTCTTCTGCAAAATGGAAAACGGGATATTTTAGTACTTCTTTATTCAACCCTTTGCTTATTGGTGGCTCAACTTCAGGTGGAAACCTTACATTAAGTTCAACATCTCATGCCACAAAGGGAAAGATCATTTTTGGAAGCACATCCGTTTATAATGAGGCAAATGGATATTTCGGGT
This sequence comes from Chitinophagaceae bacterium, assembly GCA_016710165.1. NCBI lineage: Bacteria > Pseudomonadati > Bacteroidota > Chitinophagia > Chitinophagales > Chitinophagaceae > Chitinophagaceae bacterium. The sequence continues at coordinate 1,921,902 of JADJLJ010000001.1, forward strand.
TAAACACAACTGCGCCATCTGCTTTTCTGGATATTAACAGTGATAAAGTCAGGATAAGGATTGCTAAAACGCCGTCTTCCTCCACAGATACAGGCAATGCCGGAGATATGTGCTGGGATCCATCCTATATCTATATTTGTGTAGCAACAAATACCTGGAAACGGGTTGCCATCAATTCCTGGTAAAATAATATAATGATCTCTTCGTAAGGAATTCTATTTGCCATACGAACTGAGGTTTATTTACTCTTCGGATCTATACCTGAAGTTTTATAACCAAGACATTAAGTCAATTGTTAATAAAACACAAAAAGAATATAATAAAGAAAATAATGAACCTGCACCAACCTGAACGGCGAGAACGGCATTATAAAATTTATAGGCCCGTGAATGCCACATGAAAATACTGTTTGATCTCGTCCACATCAAATTTCGCGGCACGGGCGGCGGCCTTTTCGGCAAACTGTTTACGCAGGGCTGCGTCTTCGTACATTTTCTTCATGGCCTCGGCCAGGGCAATTACATCATTCACGGGTGTAAGGATACCATATTCCCCGATCTCGTAATTATTGATGGCCCGGTGGTGCAGGTCGGTGGCGGGCGCCAATAACTCTCTTGGGCCGGAACTGCAGTCGGTGGAGATGACCGGTTTGCCACAGGCAAGCGCTTCGATCAGTACATTGGGAAAGCCCTCCACATCGGAACTCAGCACAAAACAATCGCTGCGGCTTACATATTTAAAGGGGTTCTTGTCGAACCCGGTAAAGATCACTTTGTCCATCAGTCCCAGGTCATGCACTTTTTGTTTCAGCTCATTTTCCATCACTCCGCCCCCGACGATCAGTAATTTACAAGGTAAGTTCTTCAAAATAAAAAATGCCTGTATCAGCAGCAGGTGGTTCTTCTCTTTGCGAAACCCACCCACGTTCACAAAGTAGAATGTGTTCTTATCAAAAACAAGACCCGGCGCTTCATCCACATGCGTTTTGATAAAGTTCAGGTCGATGGGGTTGTAAATGACCCTCACCGGCGTTTTGATCCTGAAGTTCTCAATAAGATCGGTCTGCATGGCATACGAGTTTGCCAAAACCAGGTCGGCCCTTTTGTAAGAGAACATCACCATGAACCGGGAGAACATGCGGTAGATGGTGGAATGGCTCTGCTGCATGGTGGTCTGGTGGGTGCGTTCGCACATGATCACGTGCCCTTTATAACCCCAGATACTTTTCATCAGCGCATTGATATAACAGGGGCGGTATAAAAAAGCCACGGAAATATTGATGCCGTTCTTTTTGCAGTAGCGGTACACTTTCCAGGAGATGTAGGGAAGTTTTAAAAAACGGATGGTCTTGTCCTGCACCAGGGGTTCATCCAGGTTGAACCGTTTTATTTCCGGGGGAATTGCATACTCAACAATATTGCTGTATAAGGCCAGGTGGATCTCAAAATCGTCCTTCAGGTGTTCCAGTAAAAGTGAAACCACCCGTTCTGCCCCGCCAGATTGCAGGGTATTTATAAAGATGAGCAGTTTGGGTTTAATGCCATTCATTCGTTTTCATTTTTTCGGAAACAACCGTACAAATATCCGGTATTTATCGCCGGTAAACTAAAAGTAAATAGTATATGTATCCCTTTGCGTTGTATTTTCTTGCGTTCCTTGCGGTAAAAAATACAGTAACCGCAGAGAACGCAAAGTTTCCCGCAAAGAACGCAAAGGAATCCTGCTGTTACAACTGCAGCATCAGGTCTTCCAGCTTTTTCATCATCCCCTCTACAGAAAAACGTTCTTGCGTGGTTTCTATTATTTTATCCCGGTTGAATCCCGTTGCTATTGCTTTATTTATTGCTGCAGCAAAACCCAGCAGGTCATTATCCTCCACCAGCAAACCGTTCCCGCCCTCCGTTATGATCTCCCCAATGCCCCCGGGTGCATTAAAAGCAACAACGGGAATACCATAAGACCCTGCCTCCAGCACCCCGTTCGGGAATCCTTCATAGTACGACCCCATTAAAAACAGATCAGCATCTTCCATCCCGGCAAAGGGGTCCTGTTTTTCACCCTGCAGCAAGACCTTGTCCTGTAACTGCAAGTCATTTATAAGTTTCTGCAGGTCCGCTTTCTTCTCCCCGTCTCCCATGATATAGAACCGGAACGGGATCATCAGCAACCCCACTGCATGGATCAGCCTTTCCATTCCTTTTTCTTCCGACAGCCTGGCCACGGAAATGAATTTATAAATCTTTGCTGCCGTGCTGTTGTTTGAAACGGAAGATGAATGCTGTGCCACTGCATTATGGATCACTGCCGTTCTATTTACATCCATATGGTAATGCTGAACAAGGTCCTGCTGCATGTAGGCACTCTGGCAAACGACGAGGTCGAAGCGACGGTAGTATTTTTTTACCAGCCGGTTGTATAAGGCCGGCAGCGGCGCCCGCTGGCTGTTGATGCTTACAATACTCGATTCACGGGCCAGGAATTTTACCTGCCCGGGAAACCAGTTACGGAAAATGGCAAAATACAGGTTCAGGTGATTGGCTGTGCTGAAAATGATATCGGGCTGGTATTGCTTCACCAGTTTCTTTATTTTAAACAGGGAGTACCGCACCCTGCTCTTCCCCAGGCTGATCATTTCAACAGCGGGATTCTTTATTGCATAAAACGGGGCGGCATTGTTAAGCACCACCAGGCAGACAGTGAATTTTTCTGTATTGATATGATCGCACAGCAGTGCAACAAATTTCTCCGATCCCCCGCATTGCAACGTGGGGGTGAAAATGAGCAGCCTTATTTTCGATCCGTTTTGCACGTTGATAAGTTAATCGGGCAGCCTGCTTTCGTGTACGGCAATATAATCATCCAGCCCGGCAAGCTGCTTATTGTGACTGCCCGTATGCTGCAACCGGTACCCCAGTTGCTGTAAAAGCTGCAGGCACTTGTCCTTTACGCCGGGCAAATGACAATCGTGTGTGGCCAGTAAGATATTCGGTTTGTATTGCTGCAGGGTGTTGATGGCGCCTTTAAGTACATCATACTCGGCTCCTTCCACGTCTATCTTTATCACATCCGGCTTATCATATTTCAGTTGCAGCAGGCCATCCACCGAGTAACAGGGAATGGTCAAAAAATCGCCGGCGTTGCTGAATACCGGGGAACCGGTGATATAGGTATTTCCATCCTGCTGTATGCTGTTGTTGGAGAACTCAACCTGTTTCTCCGAATCGGAAAGCGCATAAGGCAGCAAACGTATATTATTATTATGGATGAACCGGCTGTTCCGTTTAACATGCTGCTGGAAGACTGCCTGTGCAGCCGGCGAGGGTTCAAAGGAGTAAACCCTTCCGCCCTGGATGAACCGGTTTGCCAGCAGGGCATAAAAACCCGCATTGCCGCCCAGGTCGTAAAAAACCGTTTCCGGTTTCAGCCAGGATAAGAATGTCCGTACTGTTTCAGGTTCTTCGTAATTACCCAGGATGTATTCGTAACTGCTGGCCGTTGACCAGGAATATCCCTTCAGGGGGCCTTCCATTACCGGTAAAAATTTTTGCCGGAAAATGTACCGGCAAATCTTTATGTACCATCTTTTAAAAAAATCGTTGACCGGCATGTTGAATCAGTTGGCCCAGTTCCGTATTCAGGTTAAAAATCTTGTTCAGCAGCAGTAAGATAAGAATATAAATCAAGAAGGCCGTTACCAGTATGGCCAGGTTGCCTGCTGCAAAATACCCGGCCAGTAAAAATAAGCCGCCCGCTATCCCTGCATTGATGAGGATGATGAGGGCACAGTAGGTGAGCAGGGCCGCATAATTCACCCATGGCACCAGCGTCTTGCATATAAAGTACATGCCAAAATAATTCACCAGGTTCACCACGATGATGCCCCAGGCATACCCATAAGCGCCGTATTGTTTTGTACACAGCCAGGTGGCCGCTATCAGTAAGATATTCAAAACAACCTGGTAAACGAAGGCCTGGCGGATAGCCTGTACCGCAATGAAGATACGGGTGACCATGGCATTGATGCCGGTGATGAAAAGGGTAAGGGCCAGCAGTTTTAAAAATATTGCCGACTCGGTTATGGCAGCAGGAGTAAAATTCCGGCTTTGATAGAAGAGTTCAACAACGGGCCTGGCGAAGGCAAAAAGATAAAAACCCATCGGCACCAGGATGAAAACCAGCAGTTTTGATGTCTTTAAAAAGGTCTCATTCATGGCGGCATGGTCGTGGCGGGCAACTTCTTCATTCAGTTTTATCCCGCTCACATTGCTTACCTGTGTGGTGACCAGCGTATTGGGGATATCGGCAATATTCTTTCCGTAGTTCATCAGGCTGATCACGCCACTGCCAAAACCACTGAGCAGGTAAAGCGGGAAAAGGCTGCTGGCCAACGTGGCCACCTGGCCCAGTTCTGCATAAAGAATATTATGCCATACCCTTTTCTTTATTGCCACGGACTGAATTTTAAATTTCCAGCCGGCGGTCCGTTTAAGTACATAGACCAATACAACCAGGTTGAGTGCATAGGAGATCAGTCCGCCCAGGAAAACACTCAGCACATCATGATCCGCTTTCAGCAAAAAGATACACACGATGGCCACGGCGCTTTTAATGCTGCTGATGAGCATGGGAACGCTGAAATATTTTAACGAAGTGAGAATGGTGTTTATGTAATTGGTAAGCAGGTGAAAAATAAAGAACAGCGAACCTGCCCAGAAATAATCCCTGTATTGGATGATATCGGCCTCGGAGAATTTGGAGATGAGCCCGAAGACCCGGGTACCGAAAAAATACATCCCCGCCGTGAATGCAATACCGATGGCCAGGTAAACAAACAGGAAAAAGTTCAGGAAATTCTCAGCAGCCCCATTCCCTTCCCGTTGCCGCAGCCGCATGGATTCGGGTACCAGCACCGCCACATCTATATTATTGATGAAGCCCGAGAACAAAAGCATGGTGCCAAAAACAAAGAAATAGATATCGGTCTTGATATTGCTGCCGAAATACCGGGCAATGATGATGGTCATCAGGAAGAGGATCCCCTTGGAAACGATGTTGAATAAGACAGAAAGCGCCGTACCCCTTTTATATGATTCTGATCTTATTAACCACGGAAATTTCATTGACCCGGTACTTATTTAGTAATTTTTACTGCCAAGGCATTTAGCTGTAACTTTTGAAAAAAAAAAGGTTAGCCACCAAGACACGAAGACACGAAGAAAAAACTTCGTTTTTTAACTTATTACTTTGTGCCTTTGTGTCTTTGTGGCAAAAACAAATCAGTTTCCTTCGTAACTCAAACAAAAATAACGGTTCAAAACTACAATCAAACACCGGTCATCCGGATTAGTCCGTTAACTTTGCGGCATGCATTATGCCTCTATAGAAAATATCAGTAAGTCATTCGGTATCCGCACCCTTTTTAAGAACATCACATTCTTTGTGGAGGAGGGCGACAAGATCGCATTCGTGGCCCGCAACGGCAGCGGCAAATCAACCTTACTCCGGATCATTGCAGGGCTGGATACCGCCGACAGCGGCACGGTGTGGGTACACAAAGACATTAAAGTGGTGATGCTGCAGCAGGAAACGGCTTTTGAAGAAAGCAAGAGCATCTGGGACAATGTACTGAAGATGGACAACCCGGTGGTGAGGGTGGTGAAGGAATATGAAATGTGCCTGGAAGATGAACCGGAGAATATTGACAAGCTCACCGGCCTGATGGCAAAAGTGGATGAGCTGAATGCCTGGAACTTTGAAAGTGAACTGAAACAGATACTGGGAAAACTTAACCTGCACCATCTGAATGAGCCGGTGAAGAACCTGAGTGGCGGCCAGCGGAAAAGGGTGGCGCTTGCACAGGCATTGATAGAAGCGCAACTGCACGAAGGAAAATGTCTGCTGATACTGGATGAACCCACCAACCACCTGGATGTGGAGATGATCGAATGGCTGGAAGACTATTTATCGGCGCAGAAAGTAACCTTGTTATGCGTAACGCACGACCGCTATTTTTTAGACGCCGTTTGCAACGAGATCCTGGAGATGGATGATGAGAAGATCTATGTTTACAAAGGCGATTACGATTATTTTCTGGAGCAGAAGAGCCTGCGGCAGGAAGTACAGGCCAGCGAACTGCAGAAAGATAAAAATATTTTCCGCAAGGAACTGGAATGGATGCGTAAGCAACCCAAGGCAAGGACCACCAAATCAAAATCGAGGCAGGATGCTTTTGCAGCCATCGAAGAACGGGTAAGCCAGCGGAAAGACGAGGCCGATGTGAGCCTGCAGGTGAAGATGACCAGGCTTGGCGGCAAAGTGCTGGAGATGAAAAAAGTGCACAAGAGCTATGGCGATAAAGTGATACTGAAGGGCTTTGACTATACTTTTAAAAAAGGAGAACGCATCGGCATCGTGGGAAAGAACGGCATCGGCAAATCCACTTTTTTAAAGATCGCCCTGCAGCAGGAGAAACCCGACAGCGGGAAGATAAACCACGGCGATACGGTGGTGTTCGGCAATTTTAACCAGGAAGGACTGCAATACAAAGAAGACAAACGGGCCATTGAATACGTGAAGGATTTTGCCGAATTCTTTCCGCTGGCCGATGGCAGCAAAGTGTCTGCCTCGCAGTTCATGGAGAAATTCGGTTTCACCGGCGAGCAGCAGTACACCCCGCTGAGTAAATTAAGTGGTGGTGAAAAAAGAAGGCTGCATTTACTGAGCATCCTTTTCCGCAATCCCAATTTTCTGATACTGGATGAACCCACCAATGACCTTGACCTGCAAACCTTGCGTACGCTGGAAGAATTCCTGCTGGACTTTCCGGGATGTATCCTGATCGTGAGCCACGACCGGTATTTCATGGACCGGATGGTAGATCACCTGTTTGCCTTTGAAGGCGATGGAGTGATCCGTGATTTCCCGGGTAATTACAGCCAGTACCGGGAAGCGGTGGAGAAGGAGTTGGCAGGGGGAAGGCGGGAGTCGGGAGTTGGCAGTAGGGAGTCGGCAGTGGGCAGTGGGCAGTGGGCAGAAAAGAAACCCACAGAAGTAAGAACAGAACAACCCGCAGTACCCGGAGCAAGGACAGCAGTTGCCGAAAAACGGAAATTAAGCTTCAAAGAAAAATCCGAATTCGAGCAGATAGAAAAAGAAATGCCCCAACTGCAGGAAGAAAAGAAGATGCTGGAAGAGAAAATGAACAGCGGCGGCATGAGCTATGACGAACTGCAGAAGGCCGCCGAACGCATCAGCATCATTGTTCAGTTGCAGGATGAAAAAGAAATGCGCTGGCTGGAGCTGAGTGAAAGAATTTGAGTAACTTTCTGATTCACCACTACCAACGGCTGTATGAAAGAACGCTTCTACTCCCTTGATGTATTCCGCGGCAGCACGGTTGCCCTGATGATCCTGGTCAATAATCCCGGAAGCTGGGGCCATATCTTCCCGCCGCTGGAACATGCCAGCTGGCATGGCTGCACACCCACCGACCTGGTATTCCCTTTTTTCCTTTTTGCGGTGGGCAATGCCATGGCTTTTGTGATGCCCCGGCTGGAAGCGGCAGGAGAAGGGCGGTTCTGGTTCAAGATCATAAAGCGCAGCCTGCTCATTTTCTTCATCGGTCTGTTTTTGAACTGGTTCCCTTTTGTAAAATATGATGAGGCCGGGCAGCTGGTAATGAAACCTTTTGAGAACGTCCGCATTTTTGGTGTGCTGCAACGCATTGCCGTGAGTTATTTCTTCGCATCCGTGATTGTTCATTTTTTTAAAGTGAGGGGCGCTTTTGTTGCGGGTGCATTTATTTTACTGGGCTATTGGTTCCTGTGCATTGCCGGCAACCCGGCCGACCCCTTCAGCCTGCATGGATGGTTCGGGACCAATGTCGACAAAGCCATCCTTGGCGAAAAACATATGTACCGTGGTGAAGGCATCCCCTTTGACCCCGAGGGACTGATGAACAGTTTTGCCGCCATCGTGCAGGTGATCCTGGGCTACCTCGTTGGAAACTATATTTTACAGAAAGGCAAAACACCCGAAATGCTCAATGGCCTGTTTGTGGCAGGATGTGTTTTGATCTTTGCCGGTTTCTGCTGGGACATGGTGTTCCCCATCAACAAAAAAATATGGACCAGCAGTTATGCTGTTTATACCACGGGGCTGGCGCTGATGATACTGTCTGTCTTTATCTACCTTATTGAATTCCGGGGAGCGAAGGGATGGTGGAGCCGTTTCTTTGATGTGTTTGGCAAGAATGCCCTTTTCATTTTTGCCATGAGCGCCCTTATACCCAAAACACTCTGGCTGATACGCATCAGCAATGGCGTGAATGATGCCGGCAAACCGATATACCTGAACCCGTTGAGCTGGTTCTATGAAAATATCTGCAAGCCCATTCTTCCTGCAGATCCCAGGATCGGCTCATTGATCTATGCCCTGTGTTTTATCGGCATGATGTGGTCCCTGGCCTGGGTACTTGACAGGAAGAAGATCTATATTAAAGTGTAGGGTAAAAAGGCTGCCGCTAAAGACAGCCCATTCCAGGAAAGTAACCCGTAAATACTTGATTGATCCTTACTTCCTGGTCGGTGTACCTTCGCCCCGGTTCCGGTTGGTGAGACAGCAACCAGGGCTACCGAAACTGCATATTTTGGCCGTTTTTCCCTTTTTTTGCCGCAATTTCAAAGGCGCATCCTTCGTAGTTATAAGCAGGTTATAAGCATGTTATAAGCATGTTAACTGCATGTAATCTCTATGTTTGTCTAATACTGAAATAGCTTTACACCTTAAACCGGTATATACTGATTTGACTTTAATGGTTTTTAAGATTTATACCGGGTATTCCCTGGCTCATCCTTCGCTGTTGCCAGCCAGTTGCAAGCCAGTAATCTGCCTGTTGACTGCCTTTTAACTGCCTGTAACCTGCATACCGACTCTGCCCTGGTTCATGGTGCTATCCTTCCGGTTCGTGGGCACGAACCGGAAGGAGTACATTCCAACGGGGGTTCATTCAAGAGACTTATCTTACCAGGTAAGCGTATGCTGTGTAAACCTTGCTGAGACAAAAAACATGGGAAAAATAACGGTTTAAGCGGGACAAAGCTACAGCAGGATGGCCTTCCTTCTTTTTAAATTCCGGCATGAAACAGGTTACCTTAAAACCCTTACAGCACCGGTTACAGGAAAGTATTGGAATATACTTTGACAGTGATGTGGTCTTAAACAAAATTGTACGCAGGCAGCCCGGGGTAAAATGGAGCCAGACGAATAAATGCTGGTACATACCCCTTTCCGAAACGGACTTTCGTTCACTCATCAGCAAACTGGAAGGCCATGCCCTTATTGACAAAAGCCTGCTGAAAGCATACCTTGAAAAAAGAAAGAAAGTATTGGCCACCCTGCCCGATGAAAAGCTGCCTGCCGGTAATTCCGCCCCTGCCCGGGCTTTGCTCAAAAGCCCGGCTACCCGGTTAAGTGCCTGCAACCTGGAAGCGCTTGAGCAATTTGTGCAGTTGCTGAAACTGAAAGCTTACAGTCCTTCCACCATCAATACCTACCGGACCGAGTTCATTCAATTGCTTAAAATACTTAAGAAGAAGCCGGTTGATTCGTTAACCCCCGATGACCTGAAGCGTTACATGGTTTATGCGATGGAAAAAGAAGGCATCAGGGAGAATACGGCCCACAGCAGGCTGAATGCGCTGAAGTTCTATTTTGAACAGGTGCTGGGGCGGGAACGTTTTTTCTGGGAGATCCCCCGTCCGAAGAAACAGTACCAGCTCCCCAAATTGCTGAATGAAACAGAGATCCGGAAACTGTTCAATGCCTTAACCAACAAAAAGCACAAGGCCATGCTTTTCACTGCATACAGTGCGGGCCTGCGGGTGAGTGAGATTGCGGGTCTTCGCATTGCCGATATTGACAGCGGGCGTATGCAGATCCTGGTATCACAGGCAAAGGGCAAAAAAGACAGGTATGTGAACCTGAGTCCTGTGCTGCTGGATATTTTACGGAATTACATCAGTACTTATATACCCAGGCCGGTTTATTACCTTTTTGAATCGGGGGCCACGGGCCAGGCATATCCGACCCGTACCATCCAGCAGATATTTTCCAATGCCAAGAACAGGGCCGGCATTAAGAAGGAGGTAGGTGTACACAGCCTGCGGCACAGTTTTGCCACCCACCTGCTGGAAAAAGGGACGGATATTAAATACATTAAAGACCTGTTAGGACATTTCAGTATAAAGACCACCGAGCGATACCTGCATGTAAGCAAACGTCAGTTGATCAATATCATAAGCCCCTTTGATGATCTTTGGGCCAATGAAAAGCCTGATTGGTAAGTAGAACATAAAAAAAGCATACCCCGGTTCTGATTTAATAATATATTCAGTATTTTACTATCCAGTTCGCAGAAACCGTATCCCTGTGACCGGGGAAGGCGAAGCCTTGAACCATGGAAAACCTATTTATATTACAATTTTTAATAAAAAGCATTTATGCTATAAACAATACAGAATGTTCAACGCTAATTTTTTGATTTTCAATGCTCACCAAAATTAGGCAGTAGCGTCTTATAGCATAAATACTAATGTTGTATGCCATTTATGGACACTTCACTTTTCTGCATCTCAATTGACAAATGACAAAGTATTTTATACCCCTTTTACTGACCGCATATTTTATTTCGTGTGACAATAGTGAGACGAGTAGGAATAAGGAAAATGAACCAGATATTCCTAAACATTTAACACAAGCCACTCTATCTTACCTGGACACTTTATTTGAGCAAGGAACTTCTGTTTCAATTAAATTTACAACAAGGTTAGATAGTAACATTTTCTCAATATTAAGTAAGTGGACATCTTATAATGAGGCAAAGATTGGCAAAGATGATAAATGGCTATTTTCAAAACTGCTACAGTCAAATTTCAACAGTTTATATCTTTCTTCAGGCGACACAACATTTTTAAAAGGGCAGATAGGAATAAAAAGTTACGTACAAGTAAATTTTGGTGGACTGTCTTTTAATGAAGACACGACAAAAATGGCAACAGTTCTTGCGGTGCTTTTCGGTGAAGAAATAAAATCAGGTTGGCAAGAAGTAATAGTCTATAAAAAGATTGGCAATCGTTGGGCAATAAATAAAAGAAACATGATTCTTGAGTATTAAACAGCATACAACATCGGGTTTTGCGTCAACTTGGGCTGGACAAACAATCTTCAGCAGCGGTTCGCTAACAATCATTGGCTATTGGTGCGACCGTTTGGCAGACGAAATTTCGTTTGGCTTTTGCAATTCATTTACTAAATTACATCCAGGCATGGGCGGACACAGCAACAAATACCCAAGCTGCGCAAAGCCCCGCCCGTTGTATGCAAGGCAAAGCATTAAGTTCTGACATTCTATTGATCTGCACGGTGGTTGTTTTCGTTTCTTAAAACTTTTCGTTTGGCAAATGTTCCGCCGGTTTCAGGCAAAAGGTAAATTCAGTTCAGGTTTTTGCGTTTCGCTTTTGGTGGACAGGTGGAAAGTTTGAATATTTCGGTTCCGTAATATTTGAGACGAGTGAGTGTTTTTCATTTTAAAATTCTGCCACTTTCGCTTTCTGTTGGGTTTGACATCAAAAAATACTCTTTTCGTTTTTTACAAACAGCGGCTACCGCCTTTTAGGCTTAATTTTATTTAACTCATTCCGTGGTTTAGGGACTTTTTGTTTTAATTAGCTTTTACGGAAGGCGGTGTGGCAGTTTACGTTTCTTTGTAAAACCCGTTTTCTAAAACCGTTTTGCAGGCTTTTATGTTTCAATTAAGTTTCCGGGGTGGACGGCGGAACTGTTCACATTTTTTAAAAAGCTTTTCGATTGTGTTACAAATTACATTCTATAAATTTTCGGTTCCTAATATCTCTTTTACAAATTGGGTGGTGCCTGGGCGACGAGTTTTCATTTTTTAATTACAGCTCATCTTTGCCCTGACATACAACAAGGGGTTTGGCGCAAAACGGGCGGAAGTGCTGCGTCAACATTTGATCGCTATTGAACTTCAGTCACAATCGTGCGGCCAATTTCCATAATTGGCTTTACGTTGTCATTAAAAATTCGTTACTTTAATTAACTTCAGTGCTGGGGCGGACGAACTTCGATTTCCCGTTCTGCGCCAAGCCCTGACCGTTAGCGGTAATTTTAATTGAAGTTTATGATCCAAAAATTGAAAGATAATTCAGCTTTAATCGCCTATTGGCCTGTTGCGTCATTCATTATAGTCTTAATTGGGTATTTGACATTTTACTTTTATACGAACTATAACGATATACCATTTTCTGACCCTTCGTTAATTCTAATAATTGGCTTGGGTTTATTTGTCTCCACATTTGTCGCTTTAACTTTTTATCTTGGTTACAGCGCAAAGCAGACACCCAAACTCTCTTGGGCTATTTCTTTGTCATTTTTCATGTACATATTAAGTCAAGATTCAACTAAAGTATCATCTATAATAATGATTTTTTTAGTGGCGTATTATTTTCTATACTTAATCAATCCCAAATCTAAAATCAATGCGCAGAAAATAAATCCTTTTCCTATTTTAAGCGAGTTAATAATTACATTAGCTGGTGTGGCTTTCGCAGTATTTTATGATAGCTCTTTTATGTTGGTCTTTCCAGGCGTATTTGTTCTAATGATTATTGTATATTTTTCTAAAGGATCACTGCAAAAATTGCTTGTTGCAGCAGTTATTTCCTTGCTTCTCGCTAGTGCTACATTTCCAACGACGCTTTTAAAAAATGTAAACTATACCTTTTTTGGACTTACCCGAATGAAAGCCAAAATAGTAATGAGTGACAGCACAGTAAAAATTGGTGTAATTAAGTTTCAGGATAATAATTATTTGTACATGGAAGATAGCTTAAAACAAACATTACTTATTCCAAAATCGCATTTGTCACTAATTATTAAGGACAAAGAAGCAATAAAGCCCAATTCTTTAATCACTGATATTAAAAATATGCTTAAAAACTACCGCTAACATGTGGTTTTGTGCAACTTGGGCAAGACAAACAATTTTCAGCAGCGGGTTGCTAATAATCATTGGCTATTGGCGCGACCGTTTGGTAGACAAAATTTCGTTTGGCTTTTGCATTTCATTTCTTAATTTACATTGTGGCGGGGTCGGACACAGCAACAAATACCCAAGCTGCGCAAAGCCCCGCCCGTTGGCTGCAAGTTTTCCGACCTGTTCCAAAATCAGAAATTGACAACAACAATTTGATGCAAATAAAAATTATGTTACTTCTTTTCGGACTACAGTTTTTATACAATTCTTGTTGTCCATTTATAAAAGAAGAAAGCCTGGGGAATAACTTTTATTTATCTGAATATGACAACGTAGACAGAAGGGTTCTCTATTCCGAAGAATCATGCTCAAATTCAGGTATCGAAATCGTTCCTATGACAGTTACCGAATATGCATATAACTCAAAATGGATTATTGCTAAATCTTCTGCATCAAGACAAACGTCGGAAAATAGATATTGGATTGTTGACAAAAGTTTCAAAGTAAAAATCATACAAGACAACGACAGTACAATTAACGTTATCAAGGCACACGTTTTCGGACCTTTCGATTCGACAAATTTTGTTCAATTATTATTTGCTAAAGACATTAAATTAAAACTTAAAAAGGTTCAATCAAATTAACAAAAGCACGTTTAATCAACTAAACCTGCAGCCAACATCGGGTTTTGCGTCAACTTGGGCTGGACAAACAATCTTCAGCAGCGGTTCACTAACAATCATTGGCTATGGGGGCGACCGTTTGGCAGACGAAATTTCGTTTGGCTTTTGCAATTCATTTACTAATTTACATCCGGGCATGGGCGGACACAGCAACAAATACCCAAGCTGCGCAAAGCCCCGCCCGTTATGTGCAATTTTTAACGCACACCTCACAACTCTTTCGCATAATTTTATTGACACTTTAAAAATGACAATATGGAACCGAATAGAAGACTTTGGCTAAAGCAAATTGGTTTAGGTGTTGCTGGCATCGGACTTGCAAACTTTAAATCTTTTGCATCACCGGCACAGGATTTTTTTAAATTTAGTCCCAACGACTTGCCAATTAAATTAAACTCAAACGAAAATCCTTATGGACCTTCTCCTTTGGCAAGAACCGCAATGATTGACAATATAAATATTAGCAACAGATATAATTGGCAACTTACCACAGAACTAATTGACACACTTGCCAAAAAGAATAATGTTACTGCTGACAATATTTTAATGGGTGCAGGTTCGACAGAAATTATAGATTTAGTTGCCAGATTTTCAGCATTAGAAAAAGGCAGTCTTATTATTGCAGATCCAAGCTATGCTTATTGGACAGACACAGCCCAAAAGTTAGGGCTCACAAAAATTACAGTGCCACTAACCGCAGACAAAAAACTTGATTTAGATGCTATGCTTAACTCTATTAAGCCAGACACAAAATTAATTTATGTATGTAATCCAAACAATCCTACAGGAACAATTTGCGACAGGAACAAACTAATATATGTTATAAACGATGCAACAAAGAAAGCAACTAGCAGGTGCAAGAATTGGCTACGCCATTGCAAATACCAAAACTCTCGAACAACTTAGCGAACTACAATCTTGGGTAAATGGAAGTATTAGTGTACCATCTACAGCGGCAGCATTAGCATCTTTGAAAGACGAAAAATTTGTATCAGAAACTTATACATTAAATCAAAAAGCAAGGAAATATACAATTGTACAACTTGAAAAATTAAATCTTGTTTGCATTCATTCTTATTCAAACTTCATTTACTTCTCATTGACAAACTATAAAAAAGATTTTTTTCAACAACTAAAGACTAACAATATAATCGGAACAAAAATATACGAAGAACAAGGCAAGTGGACACGAATTACAGTTGGGACAATGCAAGAAATGCAAAAGTTCATAAGTACGATAGAATAAAACTGCACATAACATCGGGTTTTGTGCAACTTGGGCAAGACCAGCAATTTTTCAGCTTCAGTCCGCTACCAATCATCGGCTATGGGGTTGACCGTTAACTAATTATTTTTTCGTTTGGCTTTTGCATTTCATTTCTTAATTTACATTGTGGTGGGGGCGGACACAGCAACAAATACCCAAGCTGCACAAAGCCCCGCCCGTTAGCTGTAACCTTTTACGAACATCAGCAGTTATCTTATTCAAATGCTAAAAAATAGATTTATTCTTTTTCTAATTTTATTAATTCTTTCCTCCTCTTGCAGGAATAATAAATTATGGACAAAGGTTAATGAAGACATAAGTTCCAAACCACTGACAATCGATTATGTTCAAAGTAAATTTTCAACAGAGGCATTATATTCAATAACAAATGGGCAAGGTGACACTTTAAAACAAATAATAGATTTTTTCGACCATTTTAAAAATGACAAAAACTACAAAGTAGATAAACGAGACAATAAGACTTTCATAATATTCAACCCTAATGATCAAATTACAAGTGGGCCATCGGTTGAAATAAAAGGAACAATTGACAACTGGTATATTTCTGATATAAGATTTGGAAAATAGTTGTGAGACACATTCATTAATAATTGACGAGCAAGGCTACAGCTAACATCGGTTTGGCGTAATTGGGGCGGACGGAAAAAGCTTCAGCGGCAGTTTATATCCAGGCATTGGTCATCGGCTTGACCGTTAACTAATCCGCCAGCGGCAGTAGGCTACGCTCGCAGTGTCGCTGGCTGGTTTTCGTTAATCAAATTAATTTCGTTTCTTCAATAAAAATTTCGGGGTGGGCGGACACAGGGCTAATTCCCCAACTACGCCAAGCCCTGGACGTTGTACGTCACCCTAAACAGCATCCTACTTAAATTCAAACTAACATGACTTTGCCGACACGACCCCACGCTATTTTTAGCACATTGCAAGGCACACAAAACCCCGACACAAAGCCAACCTTGCAAAGAGCTAAAAATGCCAACGCACAGCCCACCCACCCCGGCTGACGAATTTCTATCATCAGTAACAATGTACTTCAGTAATATATCTTTACTCCACACCATGCCCACCCACCACCCTGGAGGTGGACAGGTGAATTATTGATTAACAACTAATTGAACAACAGTTTTATAGCTTAACTTCGAAAATCGGAAAATAGAAGTAATAAATGACGACAAAAACAGAAACAAAACAGTTTCAATATGAAATACAAGCCTATCAAGAGGACTGCGTAAATAACATTATCAGTCTTTTTGAAAGCCTTCGCCAAAAAGCAAATTTTGGTGATGTGCTGACGGCACACCATAAAAAGAACAAATACAATTTTCCGGTTCAAGACACTAAAAACATTGACATAATGATGGAAACGGGAACGGGTAAAACTTTCACGTTTATAAAAACCATTTTTGAACTGAGTAAGCATTTCGGCTACAAAAAATTTATCGTTCTTATTCCGACCGTTCCAATCCGTGAGGGAACAAAAACAAACTTAGAAGACACAAAAGATTACTTTAAAAGTTTTTACGCCAACGAGAAAGAAAAGGAAATAGAAACCTTTGTTTACGAGGGCGGAAACATTTCTGCTGTAAAACAATTTATCGGTACTTCGCATTTATCCGTTTTGGTAATGACACCAAGCTCGTTTAACAGCAAGGATAATATTCTAAATCGTCCATTGGAACGAGAAATGAACGCACCTGAATTATTCGTAAATAATCAGGAACCGCCAAAATCGTATTTGGAATGTTTGAAACGCTTAAATCCAATTGTGATAATGGACGAACCTCACCGCTTTGAAGGCAATGCTTTCAAAACATATTTTGAAGGTTTTGCCAATTTCTATTTGCGTTTTGGAGCAACATTTCCAAAGAAGAAAGACAGTTTGCCTTTATCAAATGTTGCGTATGTATTAGATAGCATTTCTTCTTTCCGACAAAACTTGGTAAAGAAAATAGTGGTTTACACGCAAGACGTAATTGAAAATACAGATACACTCATTGGAATTGAAAAAGTTGGAACAGTTAATAAAGCCTTTGTAAGCACATTAACCAACGGAATTATTGCAAGACGTGAATTAGGTGTTGGGGCAGTTTTTAACGGTAAAAGCATAAAGAAAATAAACAAAGACACCATTGTTTTAGCGGACGACACCATTGAAAAAGTTGATTATTCTTTGTCGGACGAATCATTGCGGGCAATGATTAAAGAAACAATCAAAATACATTTTGAGAAAGAAAAAACATTGTTTGAGCAAGGCGTAAAAGCACTCACTTTGTTTTTTATGGAAGCTGACACCAGTTTGTTTCGTGGCGAAAATCCGAAAGTCAAAAACATATTTGAAGAAGAATATAAAAAGCAATACTCCGAAATTGTAAGCAAACTTGACCAAACGAGTGAGTATTATAAATTCTTGCAAAACGATTTTGACAGCGAAAACACTTTGCAGGTTCACAAAGGATATTTTTCGGGCGACAAAGGCAACGCTGACGATAAAGTAAAAGAAGGAGTTGATGAAATTCTAAAAGACAAAAAGAAATTACTTTCGTTTGAAAGCCCTTCACGTTTCATTTTTTCAATTTGGGCTTTGCAAGAAGGTTGGGACAACCCGAATGTTTTTACTATTTGTAAACTATCCAATCAAGGAAGCGAAATATCAAAACTGCAACAGATTGGGCGTGGTTTACGCATTTGCGTAAACCAAAACTTGCAACGATACACACTGAAAAATCTAAATGACGACCAAGAGGAATTTTGGAAAATCAACAACCTTGATGTAGTTGTTTCAAGCAAAGAACACGGTTTTGTTGAGGCAATTCAAAATGAAATTTTAAGTAACTCTTTCCTGATTTCTGAAACATTTACAGAGCAGGAACTGATTAAAACACTTAAAGAAAAGTCAGGCTTTGATGATGACACAATCGTTACATTGGTTGATGATGTGTTGAAGGACAAGAAAATGATTGTTCGCAGGGCAATTGTTGATGGACAAAAGATTTATGAAAAATCGCCTGAGTTCTCTTCGATTTTGAAAGAACAAAATTTGCCCGAAGAACAAGTAAAAGCAATTGAAAGCTTGTTTGCAACCGACACAAACACTTATGTTCAGAAAGCCGAGAAGAAAAAAGAGAAAAAGAAAGTTTTCATAAAGGCAACACACTTGCAAGAGTTTCAAAACCTTTGGAACGCTATCAACAAAAATGCTTTTTATGTTTTAGAAACTTTGAGTGAAGAACAAGAAAGCCAATTGATACAAAACATTAAAACGCAAATAGAAGCCGTAAACATTGAGGAAATTTTGTTGCAGACCATTCGTGCAGAACTAAACGTAAACAAGATTGGCGAACAGGGAGCAATTACAGAAAAACTAACCGACACAGTTTCATACAAAAGTAAAGTTGATTATTTGGAGTTGGTTCGCACTTTGTCCAACAACACCAAAACGCCTATTTCATTTGTGGTTAAGGTTTTCAATGCCTTGAGTGATGATTTCAAAACAAAAATGCTTTGCAACAATCCCGAACAGGCACAAAGGAAATTTCCGAAATAATCAACAAGAACTTAGTTGCAATGCTCAAAGCAAACATTAAGTATAACGGAATTAACGGAACGGTTTTGCCAAATGTATTTAAAACTGAAAAAGGAAAAACCTATTTAGACACAGGAAGCGTTGGCAAATTCCAAAAGGAAATTGCAAACGACTTTTCGCTGAAAACAAAATGGGTATTTGAAGAAGTGATTGAATACGACAGTGATTTTGAATTGGAAATTGTGGAGCAAGACCCCGACATTGACAGTATTGAAATTTTCGGCAAACTTCCACGCCTGAAAATCAAAACTCCATTAGGGGATTATAATCCCGATTTCTGCTATGCTATCAAAAGCACCGAAGGCAACAAAATATTCCTTGTAGTGGAAGCCAAAGGTTACAAATTGTCAACAGCAATACCCATAGATGAAAAAGGTAAAATTGACTTTGCTAAAAAATATTTTGAGGCATTAGGCGAACACTACAAAGACCAAAACATTAAAATTTCATTCAAAGAACGTATCAATAAAACACAATTAGCAGCATTGATAAACAACGCATAAGACAATGGCAGAACAAGATTTTATAAAAGCAGGATTTACAGTTGTTGGCTCAGAAACCAGCGAAAACAAACTATTGAGTTTTCTGAAAGTGAACTACCCTAACGTAATACGAGACACCGAAATTAACATTGAGGAACTAAAAACCGTTTTGGGTTTGCCAATTGACGAAAAAGTAAACGGTTACGGATTAAATTTTGTGGGCAGAAACTTTGCCAGAGCGAAATATGCCCAAAAAACAGAAAAGGAATTACACCTCAATACCACATTGAGTAAAAATGCTGAGACAACAGAAAACTTGGTGTTAAAAGGCGACAATTTGGATAGTTTAAGAATTTTGAAAAACCATTACAGCGGACAAGTCAAGTGTATCTACATTGACCCACCTTACAATACTGAAAAAGACGAATTTGTTTACCCTGACAAATTTGACAAAGAAGAAGCGGAAGTTTTGGGCTTGGCTAACGTAAGCGAAAGTGATTTTGCTCGTATGGATTTTAGCTTTAAAACGAAAAAGAGCCACAACGGTTGGTTAGCATTTATGTATCCACGTCTTTTATTGGCAAGAGATTTATTAAGTAAAGATGGAGCAATTTTTATAAGTATTGACGACAATGAACAAGCAAACCTAAAACTACTTTGTGACGATGTATTTGGCGAAGAAAATTTTGTTGAAATATTTTCTTGGACGAAGACAGCAACTCCTCCAGCTTTGTCTCATAAATCAAGGAAGACAAACGAGTATATATTATGCTATGAAAAAAATAAAAATAGCTACAAATATTTTGGTGAAGAACTTGATGGGGGCGACCAACCATTATTA
This sequence comes from Chitinophagaceae bacterium, assembly GCA_016710165.1. Taxonomy (NCBI): domain Bacteria; kingdom Pseudomonadati; phylum Bacteroidota; class Chitinophagia; order Chitinophagales; family Chitinophagaceae; species Chitinophagaceae bacterium. The sequence goes on from JADJLJ010000001.1 coordinate 1,941,833, forward strand.
AATGATGGCAACAAAGTTGGTCGTTTAGTCATTCCAAAAGAGAAAGTTAAATTTAATTTGGAAGATGGAGTTTATGAGGCAGGAACATATCATAGAATCAAACTTTTAGAATCAATTGAAATTAAAAATAATGTATCTAACAAAGACTTATCAATTGAAGGTAGATTTAAGTGGCAACAATCATTTCTTGATACAGAAATAACAAAAGGAACAACATTCATTGTCAAATCCCAAAATTTTCAATTAGATTTCAGAGGTTTGAAGATGAGAGTTATAAAACTCCTACAAATTATATTAGAGATAGAATAATCAATCCGTTATTGGATAAAGAGAACGGAAATATTGACACTAACGAAACCGCTTCAAGTCAGCTTGAGGAATTATTTGGAAGTAAGATATTCGATTTCTCAAAGCCTGTCTCACTAGTAAAATACTTAATCAATTTTCTAGTAAATGATGACGAAATAATACTTGACTTTTTCGCTGGTTCAGGAACAACAGGTCACGCAGTTATGGAGTTAAATAAAGACGGTGGAAACAGAAGATATATATTGTGTCAAATTGATGAACCAATTGACCCAGTAAAGAAGAAAGAAGCGTATGACTTTTGTATAACAAACAATTTACAGCCAGTAATTTCAAGTATCACAATAGAACGATTAAAACGTGCAGGTGAAAAAATCACCAAAGACGTAGAAATTGAAAACAACAAAAACGAATTATTCGAAGAAGATAAAAAGCAAATTCCTGATATTGGTTTTAAAGTATTTGACAGCGTTGAAGCACCAAAATTGAAAGTGGATGAAAAAGGGCAAATTTTAATTACTGAAAATGAAACTGATGCTTTAAGTCGCATTTACAATATGATTTTCACCGTTGGTTTAGACGAGCCAACACAAGTTCCTGAAGAAGTAGTGAAAGATTGCATTTACAAAATCGGCAACCATTACTACATAACCAACAGCGAAAAAATAACCAGTGATGATTATTCAAACGCTATCAAAAACGGCAAAGTCTTTATTGACGGTTGGACAGCAAGTTTGAATGGAACATTGCAGAACTATAAAGAAGACGTGAAAATTGTATTTTAGAAGCCAACGCTCCAAGCCAGGCACATTTGCAAGGCACACAAAGCCGACACACAAAAGCCAACCTTGCAAAAGAGCCTGCCTTGTGCCAACGCACAGGCAACACTCTACGGGTGGACACAGACCCACATTATAGATGACAGCGGAGATAGGGCGAACGTACAACAGGGGGTTTGCCAAAATACGGGCTGACGGAAGTTATCTTCGGCTTTTTGTAATTCTATTGTGCTTCATATCGGGCAGACGAATATCTATTTAGCTTTTGTTTGTTATCTTCATCATCAGTTTTTCAATCATCATCGGTACCGGGCGGACGGAATACTAATTCCCGTACTTCGGCAAGCCCTGTCCGTTGGGTGAAATAAGTATTTAACTAAACGTGAACAAGCTAACAATATGCGTTTTATCAAATATCTAGCATTACTTTTTCTGTTTGCAAAATGCTTTGCACTAAAAGCGCAAGTAATTACCACCGTTGCTGGCACGGGAGTGATTGGATATTCTGGCGATGGCGGCCCTGCAATAAATGCTCAACTTGGAGATATGTATTATTGCTATCCAGCTTTTGACAATGCTGGTAATATGTATATAGCACAATCAGGTAGTAACACCATTCGTAAGATAGACATCAATGGCGTAATCACAACTATTGCTGGTACAATTGGGCTCTCTGGTTATTCAGGAGACGGTGGATTAGCTATTAATGCTCTTTTGTATCACCCAAATTCAATAGCTATTGACAATGTAAATAATATTTATTTCGCTGATGCAAATGGAAGCTTTATTAGAAAAATTGACCCTGCAGGCATTATTACAACTGTCTCGGGTCAAATTACGCCCAATTGTGGTGTTGGGGATGGCGGCCCACTAGCTTTAGCACGGTTCAGAGCAATTTCTGCGATGACATTTGACCAATTCAACAATTTGTATATCGCAGATTATGGGTGTAACACAATAAGAAAGGTCAATCCAACAGGAATCATTACTACAATTGCTGGAACTGGGACTTCGGGATATTCAGGTGATGGAGGCCCAGCTACTTCTGCTCAACTCGACTATCCGTGCAATGTGGCAATAGATAATTTTGGAAATATTCTTATACCAGATGCTCGAAATCACAGAATTAGAAAAGTAGATAATGCTGGCATAATAACTACTATCGCTGGAACTGGCACATTGGGTTATACTGGTGATGGGGGGCTTGCAACCCTTGCTCAGTTGGCATTCCCCGGGTCAGTGGTCATAGACAATTTAGGAAATTATTATTTTGGTGATTATTATGGCATAGTAATCAGAAAAGTTGATCAAGCTGGTATTATTAGTACTTATGCAGGCAATGGTACTGTAGGGTATACAGGGGATGGAGGTCCTGCCATTCTTGCTTCCTTGAATATAACTCAAGGAAAAATAAGTATTGATAACAACAACTTCATTTACTTTGCAGACGATATAGATGGGGTAATAAGAAAAATTAATGATTGCATAACTGCTTCTATAAGTCAGCAGCCGGCAAATGCAACTATTTGCAATTCCGGCAATGCAAGCTTTTCAGTGTTAGCCTCAAATGCAGTTGGCTACTTATGGCAAATTGATACAGGCACAGGCTGGACTGGTTTATCTAATAATGGCATCTATTCTGGCACAAATACGAGTGTGCTAAATATTACAGGGGCAAATACCTCAATGAACGGCTATCGTTACAGATGCGTAGTGATTAATAACTGTGCCAATATTTTTACAATGCCCGCTATTTTGAATGTTACTATACCTTCCGTTCCTACTGTTACTATATCTTCTAATTCAAATCCTGTATGCCCAAATGAACTAGCGATATTTAAAGCAACCATTACAAACGGAGGATTGGCGCCGATTTATCAATGGGAAAAAAACAATACTCCAGTTGGGATAAATTCTTCCATATACACAGATAATTCGATTAGTAATGGAGACATTATAAACTGTACAATACTTTCAAATGCCACATGTATATCCACACCCACAGCAACTAGCAATACTATTACAATGGCATTGAAGCAATATCCCCCAGTAAATTTAGGGCCTGATACATCGATTTGTTCTGGAAACTCAATTGTAATAAAAGCTCAGCCTGGATATATTTCGTACCTGTGGCAAGACGGGTCGATTAATTCCAGCTACACTGCTAATACTTCAGGAATATATAAAGTAATTGTAACAGATCAATGTGGCGTAATTTCAACTGATTCCATAATTATTAAACTAAACCAGATGCCAGCACATTTCCTTAACTCCGATACTATCATTTGTGTTAATAGCGAGTTGACGCTCTTCGCAAACAAATTATTTCTTCAATATTTATGGAACACAAATTCAATATCTCCTTCAATTCTTATTAAAAACCCAGGCTTATATTGGCTACAAGTTACAGATACTAATAACTGCACTGGAAGGGATTCTATTCTTATTCGTACAAAGCAGTGTGTAAGTACTATTTATTTTCCAAATGCATTTACCCCAAATGGAGATGGTATTAATGATACTTATAAGCCTAAGGTTTATGGGAATATTCTTAAGTACAATATTCGTATCCTAAATCGATATGGAGAAGTTGTTTTCGAATCGACTAATATCTTGAAAGGTTGGGATGGTAAATTCAAAAATAAGCAACAGCCGAGTGGATGTTATGTCTGGTTTTGCTCATATAATATCAACGGCTTAATTGATGAAACTGAAACGGGATCATTTCTATTACTAAAATAAAATACGGTTATTACTTCACCCAACATTGGGTTTTATGCAACTTGGGCCTGACCAGCAATTTTTCAGCTTCAGTTCGCTACCAATCTTCGGCTAAGGGCTTGACCGTTTACTTTGCATTTTTTTCGTTTTTAAATGCAATTTTCGTTTCTTATTTTACATCCAATCCGGGGCAGACACAGCAACAAATACCCAAGCTGCATAAAGCCCCGAACGTTGTATGCAATTTTTATGAAAATTCGTCTCCTAATATTATCCTTAGTGCTAGCAAATTTCTTATCTGCACAAAACTCATTAAAATTTGATTCAGCAATTAACTTCATTAAAGAAAGAGAAATCAAAATAAATACAGTAATTCCTCCTCCCGGCTTCAAGGTTTATTACAATTGCGACTCTTTATTGTTTATGAAAGGAATTTTTGGAGATACCATTAAAATTTGGACATCTGCTATGGATTGGTATCAAGATCTAGAAGCGTTTAAGGATGTTATTAATAATTCTAACTTTGGAATAACTCAATTTATAAAGAGTATTGACGATGACGGTCGCATCTATGTTTCAACGTATCATCAAACAGAATTTCTTTACCGAAATGACTCCTTATTTGAAATAGGAAATTCTAACCCGGCTCCATCCGAACCTGTTGTAAAGCTATTTTCAGATTATTTTAATCAAAGAATAGACAAAGCTACCTATGAGGCTCGTATGGATAGTCTTAACCAAATTGAAGAAAGCCAAGCTATATATACCCCAAAATTGATTTTTACAAAAAAGATGTTCCAAAAAAGTAAAAAAGTTAGATTATCTAAAAAGATAAATTTTCAGGGGGACACAATCGAACTAGAAAATCAATGGATTGAAAATGGGAAAGCCTGTTATTTGATAAGAATAAATAACAAAGAAGACGGTCAAAAAACTTCTTATGCTTATGCAATAAATCAAGACATGAAATTTGTTTTCTGGGAAGGCTGCAAAGGACATTAGTTTTGAATAAACTGCATACAACATTGGGTTTTATGCAACTTGGGCTTGACCAGCAATTTCTAAGCTTCAGTCCGCTACCAATCATTGGCTATTAGCTTGACCGTTTACTTTGCATTTTTTCGTTTTTAAATACAAATTCCGTTTCTTAATTTACATCCAGGCCGGGGCGGACACAGCAACAAATACCCAAGCTGCATAAAGCCCCGCTCGTTATGTGCAATGGGTATTTGACATTTCAAGCTCTTTATGCGTTCACCCTTAATGTTACTTAAAATGAAATTATTGTTTGTTATAGTAATTTTCTTTCTTAGCGGACAACTCAATGCTCAACATTTGCCAATAGAGAGGTTAATTAATAAAACTTTCGGGACAATTTCAGCTATTGACACTGTATATTATATCAAAAATGGGCAACAGTCTTTTGTTATTTCTGACCAAAACGGCAGCCATTCCAAGCCTGTCGTCATTGTAAAAAATGAATCTAATTTTCGAAATATACTGACACACCGAAAAGTTTTCAGATTGGATTTGGATATTTTACAGGTAGACACTGCCAAAATGATTATTAAGCTTAGTCTAAACGAAACTAATAAAGAATTGTATGAGCACTCCCCCAGCATTTATGTATTTTCTGGAGAGTGGATTGTTGAGTGTCTTTTTAAAAACAATGTTTGGGAATACAGTCGCACACTTGAAACGAAACGACATCTGACAGATTAAGTATCCTGCTTCCACTGCACATAACATCAGGTTTGCTGCAAGGCTGGCTGGACATTGGAGCAATGGTCATTATATCGCTGTTGTGCTTCATCTGGGCTGGACTATCGTTGTTGAGCTTTTGTTTGTTAACCTGTACTTTTATATCTTTAATCAGCAGCGGTACCGGGCGGACGAGCAATGAATTCCAGCCCTGCAGCAAGCCCTGCCCGTTGTAGGCAAGGCTGCCGACAGATCAAAATGAAAAGACTTTTACAAATATTTGGCTTGCTGGACATCATTACATTAGTGAGAAGTTATAAGCACATCATTCCGCCAACAATAGATTGGAGTGAATTTCCTTTGACAACAACTGCAAGTGTCTTACTATATCCTTCCTTACTCTTTTCTGCATACTTTTTGATAAGCCAAAAAAAGGCCGGGCTTTGGTTAACATACGTACAATTTCCGCTTCGGTTAGCATTTGTAGTTTTTTCATTTGGTTTCTTGTTCATGCTAAGTCATTTATTTTACAATTCTTCAGAGGCATATAAAATCATATTTTGGGTTTTGCTAGGGTTGGAGATTTTAAGATTGGTCTGTACTATATTCACACATCGAAAATATTTTTTAGCATCTAAAGCTGTTGTGATTTAAGACTAGTTTCTTGTAAAACGCCCTGCCTACAACATGGGGTTTGCCGCAATTTGGGAATGACCAGCAAACTTCAGCAACAAATCGCTACGAATCATCGGCTATGGGGGCGACCGTTTATTAATTCGCCTGCGCAGTTTGCTACGCTCGTAGTGCACAGGCTCAGTTTGGTTTTGTCAATAAAGTTTACGTTCTTTAATTAGCATCGTCAACGGGCTGACACAGCAACGAATACCCAAACTGCGGCAAGCCCTGGACGTTGCCTGCTATGTTAGAGCGACACCCTACACAACATTGACAGACAGACGGCGAAGCTGAAAACCGAACAGAGTAAGCACTACCAAAACCTTAAATAATTATGGCAAATTTCTATTGCAAATGGTGTGGAAGTAAATATTCCAGCGTTTCAAACTTGACATCAGGCTCTTGTTCTAAAAATCCAGAAGGCAACAAACATGGACTTTATGAAGGCAGTGAAAAGTCGCAGTACGTTTGTAAGTGTTGTGGTAGTAAATACTCAAGTCTTACAAATTTATGTTCAGGTTCTTGTTCTAAAAGCCCCACCAAAAGACACCAACCAGCATTGTAAAACATTTTTTCAAAGGCGGCTTCGCCGCCTTTGATATTTTCAACACCCACAATAAATGGAAACAATTACGGCAACCGAAAATAAAACAGCAGAAAGTATAAAATCGCTTTTCCAATCTTCTGAAACTATCAGAATACCTGCTTATCAACGAGCATACAGTTGGGAAGACAAACAATGTTCGCAATTCCTTGAAGACCTTTTAGAACAAAAAGGGAAACGGTATTATTTAGGACAGTTTTTGTTTGAAAAAGATGGCTCTACTCTTTTTATCATAGACGGACAACAACGATTAACGACAACTATTTTATTTCTTTCAGCAGTTGCAAAAGTTAATGCAAGCAAAGGACAAAGCATTGAAGCAATAAAAAAAATCTACTTGACCGACGTTTTCAAAACTATTGAGGACGACCAAGTGATTTTCAAAAAAATTACTCAAAAGCATTTGGTCTCTATCATTGACGACACTGAAACCATATCGCAACGAAGAATAATTGAAGCATTCAACTATTTTGAAACTGAATTAACTAAGCTTGACAACGAAACTCTTGACTTAATTCAAAAGACTTTAGAAAACGCTATAATTAGCACTTTTTTTATTTCCAACAAGGTTGAAGCAACCCAGGTTTTTGAATATCAAAACAATCGTGGCAAAGAACTTTCAAGATTTGAAGTAATCAAGGCGTACTTAATGCATCAAATATATATTCAAAGCCACGACAACAAACAAGCAAACAATGACATTGCGGAAATTCAAAGTATCATTTCCAAAACTTACCGATACATTGAAGCAGTTGAAGGCTATTTTACAGAAAACGAACTTTTGGATAATTGCTGTAACCTCTTTTACAATATCAACGGGAATATTGAAGCCATAAAAGAAAAGCTAAACAAAACAGCAGACAAAACGGAATGGATAAAGCTGTTTTTTGAAAATTTCGTAGAACTTTCGCATAGTGCGAAAAGTATTGTAAGCAATAAAAGGCAGCCTGAAATCACAAATCTTTTCTTTGTTGGCAACGAGGCTAACTGGAAGCTGATTTTACTTGTACTCTTCAACAAAGGGGACAACAAAGGCGAGACATACAACAAGATTTTAAAATTGTTAGAAGTTCTATGCTTTAAATTGAAGTTAGGCGATTACAGAACTGATAATTTACCCTCACTTGCTAAGCATTATTTTAGAAAAACTAATGGCTACGACATTGAAAGATTATATCACGACATTAAACATTCTACCGACTTTGGTTTTCAATGGTACTGGAACAACAATGATTACTTCAAGAATATCATAAACAACTACTTTGATAATCAAAAGCATCATTATAACCGAAATACAATCAAGTTTATTCTTTGGCAGTATGAAAACAGTTTGAGAGCTAAAAATCGTTCTGGTGCATTGTTGGACAAAGACCTTTATAACAGTTATACAATTGAGCATATTAAGCCTCAAAATCCGACAGACGAAGAATACACAGAAGAATTTAAAAAGAACTTTCTTCAACTTGCAGGCAACTTAGCATTATTGACACAGAGCCAAAACAGTAAGTTTGGGAACAAGTCGTTTGACAAAAAAAGTGAGTTATTTCAGGACACAGCACTTTCAAGCTACACTGAAATAAGAGAACATAATGTATGGACAGAAAATGAAATTGCGGAGCGACACAAACGAATTTCGGAGTTTGCTAAAAAGTATTTTGACACTTCAAATCTGTGACGAAGAAACACAGCAGGCAACATGGGGTTTGCCAAAATGGGGGCAGACGGAAGCCGTGTTTCAGCTTTTTGTTTTTCAATTTGGCTTCATATCCAGCTTGACGTTAGTAATTTAGCTTTAGAATATGTCATCAACTTTTTATCTTTATTCAGCAGCAGGTAGCCGGGGCGGACGGAATTCTATTGCCCCCACTTCGGCAAGCCCTGTCCGTTGGCAGTAAGCTTAGACAGACCCTGCGTTTCAAAATATGTTCACAAAAAAACAAGACCTTTTACTTGACAAATTTGCAGACCTAAGCGATAGGCTGTTTGACTTAGGTATTACCACGACAGACAGTTTCACAGGCGAAATAGGAGAATATATTGTTTGCAAACATTTCAAACTAAAGAAATCAAATCGAGTAACAAGAGCCGTGGACGGTGTTTGCGACTTAGGCAATAATTACCAAGTAAAAGCCAAAGTAGTTTCAAATAATAATTTTAATTACAACATTACAAAGCTTGACACAACTGCTTTTCATTTTCTTACAGTCGTTTATTTTGACAGACAATACAATCCGATAAAAATTCTACGAATACCGTCAAGCAAAATTAAAGGAGACCAAATTTCTATTACTTCATCGTTAATGAATTCAGGAATTGAAATTATTGATAAGTCCGAAATTAAAATTCCAGCAGTAGAAAGAAAAGCAATAAATGAATTTGCAAAAGCTTATGATGAACTTGAAGAAAGTGGTATTATTAGAAGCAGGCGAATAGTTGGTGACATTGGTGAGTTTTATGCTTGCAGACGATTAGGTTTAGAAATTAGCGACAGCAAAAATGAAAAAGGTGTTGATGCCAGAGATAAAAGTGGGTTAACTTTTGAAATCAAAACAAGACGAGTTTACGAAAGTGGACGCAGAGTAAGTGAAACAAGACGATTAAATAATTTAGTTGGTAAATCAGCCGACTATTTAATAGTTGTAGCCCTTGACAGAAAATTTAAGTGTGCAGGAATGTGGCTAATACCAATGCAAAATTTGACAAATCCAAAATCGTCAAATTTAAAAGTTGTAAATACGACATTGGGAACTAAAAATTTAATCTAAAGCACAATTAGTTGGTTAGACACAGGCGATAAATTCACATCTTTCAATTTAAAAAAAAAGTTCGTACTCGACCAGTTGTAAAGGATAAAATAAAAACAACATCCAAAAAGGTAACACCAAAAAAGAAAATAGTTCAGCAACATATTCCGACACAGAATTTTCATACTGACAATACAAGTTCTTTTGGTTTAGGTTGCTTCGGTTGGACAATTATTATTTTGGGCATCTTGTATTTAATTAGCCTTCTTTCAAGTTGACACGACAAGCCTACTGCCAACATTGGGTTTTGTGCAAGTTGGGCAGACGGAATAACAATGAGCTTTTTGTAATTCTATTTGGCTTTTGTTCGGGCTAGACGGAATGCTATTTGGCTTTTTGTTGTTATCTTCATCATCAGTTTTTCAATCAGCAGCGGTTCCGGGCAGACGGAATACTAATTCCCAACCTGCACAAAGCCCTGTTCGTAATACGCAAGCCAAAGATTCAGCATCAGATTCCTTTCATGTGTGCGGGGTGTTGACGTTTTCAGTTCCTAATGCTTTTCGGTTAGGTAATGTTCCGTTGCCTCGGGCAATTTGGCTGCCGCTTCTGGCTTTTGTTACTCTCCGGTTGGGACAGGTTGAAAGAATTTAATTCCGGCAGCTTTTAAGCATTTGTAATAGTGAGTGGTTTTGTTCTCCTATCTCCCGCCCTTTCTTTTGCTTTGGGCTCGGACGGTTTGGAAAATTGATCAGATCCTTAGGCAGTGGTTTCTCTTTGATGCTTTCCGGTTTCTGCCGGCAGTACCATTGCTCAATAGGTTTTTGTTTTAGGTATCACTTTTTGGAAGGCGGTGGGGCAGGCTTTAGTGAATGTAAATTCCGTTCAGTTAATACCTGTCGTTTCTGTTCTGGCTCGTTCTTTACCAGCTTGCGGGTGGACAACGGAACAGTTTTCGGGTTTTAACAGTATCGGGTTTAGATTTAGGGACTTCTTTTTATGCATGGCCTTCATGAGTTGGTTTATAGTGGGCTTCGGTGATCGGGCAGAATATTCCGTTCTCCCTGGCATCTCAACTTTGGCCTGCGTATTACATGGGTTTGGCGCTATGGGGGCCGACCGGTAAAATCTCAGCTTCTGTGCATATCCGGGCTTTGGATATGGGCCGACCGTTAACTTAAAAGCCTTTTAGCTTACTTAAAAATTTCGTTTCTTTATATAAATCAACAACCGGGCGGACAAGGGTTAATCCCCCCACAGCGCCAAGCCCCGGACGTTAGCTGCCATTTCAAGTAACACCCAATTAATTTTAAGCAATGAATCTTTCTGGATTTTTTATTCTTGTTGGCCTTATTTATTCATACTTTCTTCTTCAATATTATTTCACCCAGACTTTTTATTTAAAATATAATATTATCTTCCTTTTCATTCTAGCAGTTTTTGCGACTACCTTAATACTAATAATTTCTGCAAAAGGAGAACAAGTGGAAAATATTCTTATGAGTTTAGGAATTTTGTATTACGCATTTCTTTTGCTTTTGGTTAAACTAACATATCGGTTTGCAAATTCCTATTTCATAAAACGGGGTAAAATAAAAGAAGAATTTCTGAATAAGGGATTTACATATATCTCATACCATAAGGGCATATTTTTTAAAGGGCATTCATGGAATAGAGATATAGCGACAAACCCTTCTTGGCTTGATCATGTACTTTCTTGGGTTCTGATTTTATTGCCCATTCTATGTGTTGTCCTTAGCTTGCTTATCTACAGAAACGGCAGCTAACATTGGTTTGGCGTAATTGGGGCGGACGGAAAAACTTTCAACTGCAGCATATATCCGGGCATCGGTTATTGGGTTGACCGTTAACTGATCCGCCAGCGGCAGTTTGCATACGCTCGCAGTGCCGCTGGCTGGTTTTCGTTAATCAAATTAATTTCGTTTCTTCAATAAAAATTCGGGGTGGGCGGACACAGGGACAATTCCCCAACTACGCCAAGCCCTGGACGTTATCGGCAACCCTATCGGCGGCAGTATTAAGATTCATCTTTTACCTTACTTTGCTGGACAAACTAAAATAATTAAAACGACACTTTACTTAATATGCCAACGATTCCAACTGCATCTATTACTGACCCAAATTCCCAATGGCAGATTATCATCAGAGATTTGGTTGCTCCCGGGACACGGTTTCATTTAAATAATAATAAACTAAATTATGACAAGAGTAGTAATGCTTGTCGGTTTTCAGCTTGTACTACAGCCATAAGACGAAACAGAACTAGTGGTCTTTGCGACACACATCAAATACACCAACATTCTTTGTTTTTAGAATTGCAAAATCCCCAACATAATATTGTAAATGCACCATTGCATTTAGAAATTGTTGATAAATTGATAGAATGGGCTGGTACTAGGAATTTTGATTTGACACCACTATTTCAAGACATTTCATTCAATATACTCGGCAATATACCCGATGTTTCGACTTTGTCCAGTGACACAACTCATCATGGCTTTACTCCCCCCTACGTTACAGTCCTTAGTCGATGAAGTAATTCTTATTGTTAATAAGCATTTACCTGATTTCAATAATTCCTCTTACCAACCATTATTAACTAAACAAGGATTAATACCAGCGAGAATTCTTGCGTTAACTTTTGCTGGCCTTGTATTATGCGAAGAGGCTAACAGAGGAGACCGTTGGTTTAGCAGGATAATTCGAAAGGAAGAATTTCAAACAGAATTGTTAGGAGGTGCTATGCCTATTGGTTATTTTGCAGCAAGAATGTTTCCTTGGGGAATTGAGATTGGTAAAGCGGCTTTTCGTTTCGTTCCAAATGGCAGATAAAAAAATATATGTAAGAGATAAAAGATCTCCAACTCCTTCAAGTGAGAATGTTTCAAAAGTCATGAGCAGCAACAAAGCAAAAGATACAAAGCCTGAGCTGCTTTTGCGAAAGTTACTTTGGAAAAATGGACTAAGGGGATATAGAATTCACCCAAAGAAGATTGCGGGAAAGCCAGATGTTTGTTTTATTTCACGAAAAGTTGCAATTTTTATAAATGGATGCTTTTGGCATAGATGTCCGTATTGTAATTATAAATTACCTAAACAGAATAAGCATTTTTGGGAAAATAAATTTAGAAATAATGTGAGAAGGGATAAGGAAAAGATTATGCAGTTGAAAAAAATGAAATGGAAAGTAATCACTGTTTGGGAATGCCAGTTAAAGAAACATAAAGTTGATAAAACACTAAATTCGATAATACACAAAATCAGATATTGATTTTGTTAACCCCATGTTGAAAACTATTTTGGACAAAATTTGTCCTTCTCAATTCCTTCCCCTACATTTGGACAAAATATGTCCCAAATGGCATCTTCCAAAAAAAACATATCGACAGTTGGAGAGCAACTCAGAACAATACGGGAAAAGGCAAACCTTCCTTTGAGAGAAGTAGCAACAAGCATTGGTATCGACACTTCTCTGCTTGGCAAAATTGAACGCAATGAAAGGCAAGCAACAAAGGAACAGGTTAAACAATTAGCTGCATTCTATAAAATCGATGAAAAAAAATTATTGAAAGAGCTGCTGAGTGACCAATTTGCTTATAAGATACTTGAAGAAGAGGCAGACTTAGATACGTTCATACTTGCGGAAGATAAAGTTGAATACTTAAAAACCAATCACAATGCCAAATAAAATTAGAGTTGCAGAACTGTTTGCAGGAGTTGGTGGTTTCAGACTAGGTTTAGAAGGATGGAAAAAGAAATCCGCCTCATCGGGCTATACCAAATCCGTTAAGCCAGTATATGAAGTTGTTTGGAGTAACCAATGGGAACCATCGACAAAAACACAACATGCCTCATTAGTATATGAGCAACGCTTTGGCAAAGATGGACACAGCAACGAGGATATAACAACTGTTGACGTAACAAAAATCCCTGACCACGACATATTAGTCGGCGGCTTCCCTTGCCAGGACTATTCCGTAGCAACTACATTAAAAAATTCAAAAGGATTAATCGGCAAAAAAGGTGTGTTATGGTGGTCAATACATAAAATATTAAGCGAAAAAAAGAAAAAGCCAAAGTACATTTTTTTGGAAAATGTTGACCGCTTACTTATTTCACCATCTAAACAACGAGGAAGAGATTTTGCAATAATTTTAAAAAGCTTAGATGACCTTGGCTATGCAGTTGAATGGAGAATAATCAATGCGGCTGATTATGGAATGCCACAAAGAAGAAGAAGAATTTTCATTTTAGCATACCTAAAAACAACATCCATATACAAAGACCTCAAAAGATGTAATTCCAGAGATTGGATACTTAATGAAGGTACTCTTGCTTCTGCCTTTCCTGTTACTTCAAACGAGTTGGTTCTCCCCACGGAATTTGAATTGAATGGTGATATTGTTGAAATATCTTCTTCTTTTAATAAAATGGCGGAGCATCAATATTTGAAAATAGTGGAGTTATGATTAAGGTATTGTAACTACATTAAAAACCATTCCAGAGTTCTATGGTGAAGCGATTGTACTTAAAGACATAATTCAAAACGGTGAAGTTACCGAAGAGTTTTACATTAATGACAAAGACCTCGATAAATGGCGCTATTTAAAAGGTCCCAAAAAAGAAATCCGTGTAAACACAGACGGGTTTGAATACAATTACAGCGAGGGCGGTATGGTATTTCCTGACTCACTAAACAAACCATCACGGACTATCATTACTGGTGAAGGAGGTTCATCTCCTTCAAGGTTTAAGCATGTCATACAAACTAAAAAAGGGTATAGACGGTTATCCCCTGTCGAGCTTGAAAGACTGAATATGTTTCCAGACAATCATACAAAATTAGATGGCGTTTCAGATACAAAAAGGGCTTTCTTTATGGGCAATGCATTGGTTGTAGGTGTTATTGAAAAAATCGGCTTAGCTTTAAAGGAAAAAATTGAGAATGAAGCCCTTGTACAACAAGTCTGATAAACGTTCAGTTTTAACCTTCGCAAAAAAATTAAGAAACAAAACACTTCGAGAGGTCTGCGATTCAACAATTTTAAAACATACTTATTCTGGCAAAGGAAATTTTGGACAGATACTTGAAAAGTATTACTTCCAATATGAGCCAAACTCTGAATCAGAAGCAGATTTCAACGAAATAGGTCTTGAACTTAAATCTTCTCCGTTAAAACAATTAAAGAATAAAGAGTTTCGCTCCAAGGAAAGATTAGTTCTCAATATTATAAACTATCTCGAAGTCGTAAATCAAGATTTTGCAACAAGTTCGTTTTGGAAAAAGAATGCTAATATTTTGTTGATTTTTTATTTACACAAACCCAATCAGAATCTTTTAGATTACATCATCAAATTAGTAGATGAATGGAATTTCCCAGTTAATGATTTAGAAATTATTAAGAGAGATTGGGAAACCATAAAAAAGAAAATCACTGATGGTAAGGCACATGAATTATCAGAAGGTGATACTTTCTACTTAGGTGCATGTACAAAAGGAGGGAAAGGTGGCAATGAAAGGCCACAACCTAACAATCCATTACCTGCAAAGCAAAGAGCCTATTCTTTGAAACAAGGATATGTTAATCATATAATCGCTTCAATCGCCAATGAAGCCACAGGTGTTTATGGCAAACTCATCAAATCTAGTACAGAAGTTAAAAAGAAAAGCTTAGAGGAGATTGTTTTATCGAAATTTAAACCCTATTATGGCTTGACAGTTGACCAAATAGTTAAAAAATTAGGAATTAAACTAAATGTAAATGCGAAAAGCTTTTATGCAAGTTTGACCAAAGCGATTCTTGGTGTTGAACTTGACAAAGAAATTGAAGAGTTTGAAAAAGCTGAAATAATAGTGAAGACTGTAAGACTTAAAGAAAACAACCTACCGAAAGAAGATATTTCATTCCCAACTTTTAAATATGAAGAACTAATTGAAGAAGACTGGGAAACTTCGGAGTTTAAAGAATTACTAGAACATAAGTTCCTCTTTGTATTTTTTCAATTTTCAAATGGACAACTTATTTTCAAAAAGGTAAAATTTTGGAATATGCCTTATAAAGATATTTTACAGGCAAAAAAAGTTTGGGCTAAGACAAAAGCTATAGTTGCAAGTGGCGACATTGTAGAAAAAGTAGTAAATAAAATTCGCTATACGAATTTCCCAAACAAGGAATTTAACACAGTTTCTCATGTAAGACCCCATGCACAAAATGCAAATGATACATATCCTTTACCGACAAAGGATAAGGTTTCAAAATTGAAAGACTATACTAAACATTGTTTTTGGCTTAATAGCAGTTACATCAGAGATGAAATTTATCTCAAATAAAGCAGTACTGACTCGGGACGAAGAAGGGCAGCCGATAACATTGGTATTGCCAAAATGCAGGCTGACGGAAGCCGTGTTTCAACTGTAGTAATTCTGTTGGGCTGCATATCCAGCTTGACCTTATCTATTTAGCTATGTGCATATCATCATCTTTTTTATCTTTACTCAGCAGCGGTTAGCCGGGGCGGACGTAATTCTATTACCTGCACTTCGGCAATACCTAGCCGTTATACGCAAGCCAAAGATCCAGGATCAATTTCCTTACATGTGTGCGGGGTGTTTACGCTTTCTGTTCCCAATGCTTTTCGATTGAGTAATGTTCCGTTGCCTCGGGAAATGTGGCTACCGTATATGGCTTTTATTAATCTCCGGTTTGGACAGGTTGAAAGAATGTAATTCCAGTAGCTTTTAAGCATTTCGAACAGTGAGTGACTTTGTTCTCCTATCTCCTGCCCTTTCTTTTGCTTTGGGCCTGGACGGTTTGGAAAATTGATCAGATCATCAGTTAGTGGTCGTCTTTGGTGCTTTCCGGTTTCTGCCGGCAGCACCGTTGTTTAAAAGCTCCCTCATTTGACACCTCTTTTTGGAAGGCGGTGGGGCAGGCTTTAGCGGGGGTAAATTTCGTTCGGTTAATACCTGTCGGTTCGGTTCATGCTCTTTCCTTACCGGCTTGCTGGTAGGCAACGGAACGCTTTTCGGCTTTTAAAAGCATTACGGGATGATTCACGGACTTCTTTTCAAAAACAGGCCTCTTTGGCTAATCAGCAGAGGGTTGGGTTTATAGGCTGATAATTGCGTTTTCTCAGGCATCTCAACTTTGGCCTGCGTATAACAGGGGGTTTGGTGCAATTGGGGCCTGACCGATAAACTCCCAGCTTTTGTTCCCCTGGTCATCACTTGCTATGAGCTGGAAGGAGCTAAAATGGATTCGTAACTGATTTTAAAATTTCGTTTCTTTATATCAAGCCCGGGCCAGGCAGACGGAACACTGACTTCCCCAACTGCACCAAGCCCCGACGTAATACGCAAGCCAAAGATTCAGCATCAGTTTCCTTTCATGTGTGCGGGGTGTTGACGTTTTCAGTTTCTAATACTTTCCGGTTAGGTAATGTTCCGTTGTTTCAGGGAATTTGGCTGCCGCTTCTGGCTTTTGTTACTCTCCGGTTGGGACAGGCTGAAAGAATTTAATCCCTTCTGCTTTTAAACATTTGGAATAGTGAGTGGCTTTTTTCTCCTATCCCTGCCCTTTCTTTTGCTTTTGGGCTCGGACGGGTTGGAAAATTAATCTGATCATCAGGCAGTGGTTTCTCTTTGATGCTTCCCGGTTTCTGCCGGCAGTACCGGTGTTCAATGAGTTTTTGTTTCAGGTATCTCTTTTTGGAAGGCGGTGGGGCAGGCTTTAGTGAAAGTAAAGCCTGTACAGTTAATACCTGTCGTTGTAGTTTCTGCTCTTTCTTAAACGGCTTTGGGTGGACAACGGAACGATTTTCAGCTTTTAACAGTATTACGGGGTGATTCAGGGACTTCTTTTCAAAAGCTGTTTTCTTTGGTTAATCAGCAGTGAGCCCTGGCAGGTAATTCCCTTTTCTAAAGCATCTCAACTTTGGCCTGCGTATTACATGGGTTTGGCGCTATGGGGGCCGACCGGTAAAATCTCAGCTTCGGTGCATATCCAGGCTTTGGCTATGGGCCGATCGTTAACTTAAAAGCCTTACGGCTTATTTAAAAATTTCGTTTCTTTATATAAATCAACAACCGGGCGGACAAGGGTTAATTCCCCCACAGCGCCAAGCCTCGGACGTAATACGCAAGCCAAAGATTTAGCATCAGGTTCCTTTCATCTGTGCGGGGTGTTGACGCTTTCAGTTTCTAATACTTTTCGGTTGAGTAATGTTCCGTTGCTTCAGGCAATTTGGCTGCCGCTTGCGGCTTTTGTTACTCTCCGGTTTGGACAGGTTGAAAGAATTTAATTCCAGCAGCATTTATGCATTTGTAAAAGTGAGTGGCTTTGTTTTCCTATCTCCTGCCCCTTCTTTTGCTTTGGGCCCGGACGGGTTGGTAAACTACTCAGATCATCAGGCAGTGGTTTCTCTTTGATACTTTCCGGTTTCTGCCGGCAGTACCGTTGTTCAATGGATTTTTGTTTCAGGTATCTCTTTTGGGAAGGCGGTGGGGCAGGCTTTATCAGTTTAAATTCCGTTCAGTTAATACCCGTCGTTGTAGTTTCTGCTCTTTCTTAAACGACTTTGGGTGGACAACGGAACGATTTTCAGCTTTTAACAGTATTACGGGGTGATTCAGGGACTTCTTTTCAAAAGCTGTTTTCTTTGGTTAATCAGCAGTGAGCCCTGGCAGGTAATTCCCTTTTCTAAAGCATCTCAACTTTGGCCTGCGTATTACATGGGTTTGGCGCTATGGGGCCGACCGGTAAAATCTCAGCTTCGGTGCATATCCAGGCTTTGGCTATGGGCCGATCGTTAACTTAAGCCTTACGGCTTATTTAAAAATTTCGTTTCTTTATATAAATCAACAACCGGGCGGACAAGGGTTAATTCCCCCACAGCGCCAAGCCCCGGACGTTGGCAGTAATGCAAAAGAACATCCTACAAACATGAAAATTCTCGGACTGCTTCTTTCTCTTATTTTGACAACTACTTGTTTGGCACAGCTCAAAATAACAAGGCTTGACAAAAACTCTATACCTAATAACATTCAATATACTGGCAACATTGTTCAAGCGGTTCGTTGGACAGACAAAACTGGTGAAAACATCGTTATTCTCACAGTTACAGATAAAACGCAAAGCAAAAATGCACCTGATGACGGTTACAGTGATGGCGCTTTGTATGCTTATCATTATTTGGTTTCAGGAGACAGTAGTAAACAGACTTGGAGAGTTTTCGATTTTGTAAAAGAATGCCCTGTTGATATGTTTCTCTATTTTGTTGACAAAACTTTTACTGTGACAGACTTAAACAAGAATGGAGTAGCAGAAGTTTGGATTATGTACAAGGTTTCTTGCCAAGGAGACGTAAGCCCAATCCCAATGAAAATTGTAATGTATCAGGACAACAAAAAGTTTGCTGTTCGTGGAACGACAAGAGTTAAAGTCTCAGCAAACGAATACATGGGTGGGGAATTCACGCTTGACGAAGCTTTCAAAAATGCACCAGCAGAGTTTAGACAATACGCAGAAAAACTTTGGAAGCAAAACAAAGTAGAGACATGGAAACAGTGAGAGAGGTGCACTACTGCCAACATTGGGTTTGCTGCTATGGGGGCGGACGGAAGGAAATCCAGGCATTACTCCCCTATTCAGCTTTGGCTATGGGGTTGACCGTTTACTAATCGGTTTTACTTTTAAAATAAAAATTCGTTTCTTTAATCAGGTTTTGCGCCGGGGCGGACACAGCAACAATCCCCCACAGCAGCAAGCCCCGAACGTTAGCTGCAACTTTATGAAACCCTACAATATTATAGTGAGATCTCATGAAACTACGATTCTATTAGCTGTATTGCTAATGGCTATTTTCTTTTTAATTGCTGGGTTTGGTTTTCCTCATATGATTTTTGCAATGCGCATTGGTGTGTCGATAATTTTCGGCGTACTTGCTCACTTTTCCATTCGAAGATTGGCTACTGCTAAAACAGAGTGGACTTTATCCGAACAAGGTATCTCAATAAAATGGTTGACCACTTACTTCGGAACTAAGAGTCATGACATAGAAATAAAATGGTTAGAAATTAACAAGTACAAGGACGTTTCTGGTCGAGGGTATGATCTTTTCAAAATTTATCTTTTTAATGGACACACATTAAAATTTGGTCATGGCGGCTTATTTATACGTGACGATTTTAATGAGTTCTATGAAAAGTTTCAGGAATTGAATCTAAAAGTTAAATATCCTAATGATTGGGAAAAATATTATGGCAAAAGGTGGAAGTCAAGTGTTTGAAGCTGCAGCTAACATGGTATTGCTAATATTGGGGCGGACGGAAGTAAATGAACATTGGTAATGCTATTGAACTTTGTAACTTTAACCAGGCAGACGTAACACGGACGTCCCCAACATCAGCAATACCCGGCACGTTAGCGGTAATTTGTTATGACAGACAGCATTCATTCAAAATATAAAATTTTTGGCGGCTTCGGACTAATCGTAGGACTGAACCTATTAATCGGTTTTGGTACATATAGATTACTGACTGCATCCAAAATTAGTATCAACAAAGTGGACTTGTTAAATGACAGTGAGGCTAGAATAGCTTATGCCATCTTGTTTGGAATATTATTCCTTTTTCTGTTATTGTTTATGACACAATGCAAACGAATTATTGCAGACAAAGACGGCATTACTTTTATAAACCCATTGTTGCCCTTTTTGCGATATAAAAATAACTGGACGGACTTTGACTATTTCATTACGGTTGATGAAGATTCAAAATATAGCAAGCACGAAGCTATTTGGTTCATTAAAAACGAAAAAATAAGTAAACGAATATCTAGCTTTTATTATTCAAACTATTTTGACTTACTAAACCAAGTTAAATCAAAGGCGAAAGGGAAAAGATATTTTGACCCATTCTCTCAGCTCTTCGCTTTATTGAGGCTTAAGAAAATACGAGAATAGACAGAAGAAGTGTTTCGTCCAAAACTACCGCTAACATTGGGTTTTATGCAACTTGGGCTTGACCTGCAATTTCTCAGCTTCTATTCGCTACCAATCATTGGCTATTGGCTTGACCGTTTACTTTGCATTTTTTTGTTTTAAAATACAAATCCCGTTTCCTAATTTACATCCAGGCCGGGGCCGACACAGCAACAAATACCCAAGCTGCATAAAGCCCCGAACGTTGTGCGTCAGCAATAAGCGACTAACCGAAACCTAAAATCAGACTACATAATGAATCTTTCTAAATTTTTATTTATTGCGACAACGACATTCTTAATAGTTTCCTGTGACAATTCACAAAGTTCTTCACAAGAAAAAAAGATTGAGAAACTTAAAGTTGAAATTTACATAGACACAGCACGAAATAAATTTGCAGGTTTTGAAACAAATGGTGCAATTAAAGACGAACTAAATAACTTTTTAAAAACGGACTTTAAAAAAGCTATTGACAAAGGCGTTTTGGCTGATTTACCTTTTAAACTTGACAAAGTTGAAAAATGTGGTAGCCAGTATATTTTAGATTTAGAACATTCACTTAATTCCAAGTTCTATGTGAGAGGAATCTTAAGCATATTAGAAGTAGATTTATATGCTTTGACAGACGAAAAGACAGCAAAATCTCTTCAGGAGGGGCAGTTTTATTTAGCTGACGTTGAATTTAAAGAGTACATAACCTTTCAAAACAATGAAAAATATTGTGCCTTAATTTTGATGTCGCCCTTTATGGGTTATTTTGCCAACGAGATTCAATTTGGCGCAATTGGCGTTAAACTAAAAAAAATTGAAAAGTTTGTAAAATAAATTTGCCGAACGCACAACAAAAGGTTTTGTGCAATTGGGGCATGACGTTGAAGCAATCATCGGCAGTGCATATCCAAGCTTTATATTCGGCGGACGTAATTCTGCCGGGCAGTAGTTCTAAACTTCGGCTTTTAGTTATAAATTTAGCTTCAGTTCCGGGCGGACAGTTGGTCAATTCCCCAACTGCACAAAGCCTCGAACGTTACCTGCCATTTTTATGCAGCACTACATTTTGTCAATTATCTTAAACATTTGTACACTTAGTGTCCTTGCTCAAGAACCAGAAGTGTATGAAGACTTTTATGAAAACGGCAATATTTATTTACGAGGTTATATTGTTCCCGTAGACAGCATTTCAAGTAAAAGTATTGGCCTGTGGACATACTGGTATGAGAACGGAAGTAAATTATCTGAAGAAATTAGGAGTGACCCTTACTTGACAAAGTATATTAATTGCTGACAGGCAGTGGCCTACAGATATGTACTAATGGGAATGGGAAATTCTATGAGACTTGGACAGATCTTGGCTATGAAGATGATAGTACAATTTACACAATTAAAGACAGCATAAGACAAGGACAATTTGTTAGTTATATTCCTTACAAGACAGGACGGATAATAAAGGCACAAGGATGGTGCATAAATGGGCTACGACAAGGGGAAGTAACATTTTTTTATGAAACAGGAGAAATATCATACACTCAAATTTATACTGACGATAAACAAAATGGCCAACGGAAAAAATACTCCAAAAATGGGAGATTAAAAGAAGAGGGATTTCAGAAACAAAGTATTCAAGAGGGCATTTGGCTATTTTATGACAATCAGGGTGTTCTTGAAAAAAAAAATTACCTATGAAAGAAATAGACTGAAATATCTTGTTGAATATTATTCAAATGGAATTATAAAATCTGAAGGTGGTTTTACACAAATAAAGACAATTCCAAAAAAGGAAGAAGTAAATCAATCGCAATCTCCAAGACGTTCATCAAGAAAAACCACTGGCAGCTTGAGGGTAAAAAATGGAGAATGGCAATATTTTAATAGAAAGGGAAAACTTATCAAAAAAGAAAATTATTTGAATGGCAAATTGATCCAAAACGGCATGTAACATGGGTTTCCCGCAATTTGGGCATGCCAGGTAACTTCAGCTTCTTATCGCTACCAATCATTGGCTATGGGGGTTGACCGTTCACTAATTCGCCTGCGCAGTTTGCTACGCTCGTAGTGCGCAGGCTTAGTTTGGTTTTATCAATAAAGTTTACGTTCTTTAATTAGCATCGTCAACGGGGCTGACACAGCAACGAATACCCAAACTGCGGAAAGCCCCGGGCGTTGCCTGCAATAATAATTAAGCACTCTACTACTTATGGACATAGCAATCTTACTTCAGCAATTAGATACTGTCGCTAACATTCATGCTGAACTTCAAAGCCGGTCTCGGTTTAAAGATTTAAGCGATTTACCTAAAAACGAGCGTCAAAGTTTAGTGACAAAAGCAATCACAGCTATACATCGTATATCAGGGAGAAACTCAACATATAGCATGGAAGTAGAGAGGATATTGAACAGGACTCCAGATTTACATATTCACACTTCTAGCATAGTCGGAGTAGCACAAGCTTTAAGAGATGATTTAAATGCGGGATATATTCAAAGTTTAACCGAACTTGTTCATGCAGATGTTTTTTCTGATTTTATTGACATGGCAAAACATTTATGTGAAACTGGTTACAAAGATCCTGCGGCGGTTATAGCTGGTTCGACATTAGAAAGTCATATTAAAAAGTTATCAACCAAATTTGGTGTGCCAATTGAGGTTGGAGGTAAGCCAGTTAAAGCAGAGAAACTAAACCAGGATTTGGCAAAAATTCCAGCATATAGTTTACTTGACCAAAAAAATGTAACTGCATGGTTAGACCTGAGAAACAAATCTGCTCATGGAAATTACGCTGATTACAACATTGATCAAGTGAAGCTATTAATTTCGAGTATTCAAGATTTTATTACTAGAATCCCTGCATAATTACTGCAGGCAACATGGGTTTGGCGTAATTGGGGCCTGACGGAAAAACTTTCAGCTGCAGCATATATCCAGGCATTGGTCATCGGTTTGACCGTCAACTAATGCGCCAGCGGCAGTTTGCATACGCTCGTAGTGCCGCTGGCTGGTTTTCGTTAATCAAATTAATTTCGTTTCTTCAATAAAAATTTCGGGGTGGGCGGACACAGGGATAATTCCCCAACTACGCCAAGCCCCGGACGTTGGGCGCAATTTTTAACGACATCCAGATGACCAAATACATTTTTGTACTTCTTCTAATTAGTTCTGCCTGCAATTATAAAAATTCAGATAGCACTCAAAGTGTGTCGAAAAAAGATGTTTCAGATAATAATAGTTTGAAGGAAATGTTGTTAACGGCCGACACTGTTTTGATAGTTGGTCATTTGGGAATGGTGTATGATACATCTGGGCAAAACAATAAACTTCCACAAGTTCCAAAATATTAGTGAATGGGCGACCTAACTATTCAATTATAAAGAAGCAAAGGGTTATTATGGGTTCAGACTTGGACACTTTAATAACGATTTTAATTAAACCAGCCGCTGAAGAAAATAAAACAATGTGTGTTTTTGATCCCCACCATACAATTTTTTTGATAAAGAATGGAATCACATCATACATTGATTTTTGCTTCACATGTATGCAGTTTGAATCTTCCAATGATTTAGGTTCTTTGGTTTTCTTTGACGAAGATAAATGGTTTGCTCTTGAACGATTTTTTAAACAAATGGGCGTGAGATACGAGCAATATCCTAAGTATCCCGAATAAAACTGCGCCCAACATGGGGTTTGTCGCAATTTGGGCATGACCAGGTAACTTCGGCTTCAGCTCGCTACCAATCATCTGGTATGGGTGCGACCGTTTACTAATTCGCCTGCGCAGTTTGCTACGCTCGTAGTGCGCAGGCTTAGTTTGGTTTTATCAATAAAGTTTACGTTCTTTAATTAGCATCGTCACATGGGCGGACACAGCAACGAATACCCAAACTGCGGCAAGCCCTGAACGTTAGCTGTAACCTTTTACGAACATCAGCAGTTATCTTATTCAAATGCTAAAAAATAGATTTATTCTTTTTCTAATTTTATTAATTCTTTTCCTCCTCTTGCAGGAATAATAAATTATGGACAAAGGTTAATGAAGACATAAGTTCCAAAACCACTGACAATCGATTATGTTCAAAGTAAATTTTCAACAGAGGCATTATATTCAATAACAAATGGGCAAGGTGACACTTTAAAACAAATAATAGATTTTTTCGACCATTTTAAAAATGACAAAAACTACAAAGTAGATAAACGAGACAATAAGACTTTCATAATATTCAACCTAATGATCAAATTACAAGTGGGCCATCGGTTGGAAATAAAAGGAACAATTGACAACTGGTATATTTCTGATATAAGATTTGGAAAATAGTTGTGAGACACATTCATTAATAATTGACGAGCAAGGCTACAGCCAACATCGGTTTGGCGTAATTGGGGCGGACGGAAAAGCTTCAGCGGCAGTTTATATCCAGGCATTGGTCATCGGCCGACCGTTAACTAATCCGCCAGCGGCAGTAGGCTACGCTCGCAGTGTCGCTGGCTGGTTTTCGTTAATCAAATTAATTTCGTTTCTTCAATAAAAATTTCGGGGTGGGCGGACACAGGGCTAATTCCCCAACTACGCCAAGCCCTGGACGTAAGCTGCCATAAATAACGACATTTCAATCTTTATGAAACTTTTGATTTTTGTTTTCTTTATAATTACCTCTTGTAACAACAATACTTCAACAAATCAGACAGTTTCGGTGGACAGTCCCAAAATAATTTCATCAGACTCAATTATTAAATCAAAGAGTGTTTGGGTGGACAGATTAAACAGTGCAAAATATCAATTGCCTGACACAATCAGCGGCAGACCAGTCAGTTTTTATCTTGACAATCCCAAAGTTGCTACAATAGCGAAAGCATTTTTCAAAGGGCAGTTCCGCCCAACCGATAATGATTCCACTACGCAACTCCTATCCTATGCGACAACAACCGATAGTATATTAAGACCATTTTATCGCTGGTGTTTAGACTTTACAATTTCAATTAGTGACGGTGCTTTAGGCGAATATCCTGGTATTTCAGCTTTAGCATATGCAACGAAGTTTCCTAAAGAGTTTTTTGCTTATATGGACAAAGACACCTCAGGACAGCGTTACAAACAATGGACAGAAATTATAGCTTACAGCGGCTTGCCTAATTACGGCAAAAAAGAATCAGATATAGAATCAGATATAATAAGCAAAATGCACAACAACTGCTATTTCTGTGTTGATGACACAAAGAGTAGGATTGTTACATTTGCTCGAGACATTACTAAGGCGACTAAGCTTCAAGATTGACTTTTACGGCAGCTTACATAGGGTTTTATGCAACTTGGGCTAGACCAGCAATTTCTCAGCTTCAGTCCGCTACCAATCATTGGCTATGGGCTTGACCGTTTACTTTGCTTTTTTTCGTTTTAAAATATAAATTTCGTTTCTTAATTTACATCAAGGCCGGGGCGGACACAGCACCAAATACCCAAGCTGCATAAAGCCCCGACGTTGGCTGCAACTCAAAACAGACATTCTGCTAATGACAAATATTTCGACACTTTTTATTTCGGCAATTCTTTTAATGACAATTAGTTCTTGTGGGCAGACAGCAAAGACTGTAGACAATGGTGCTTATGTAGTTGACCCAAACGTAAAAGACAAAGTAGACAGGAAAGTAAAATCCTTTAACGGTATTACAATGTCTTCTATGGATTTTAAAATGTACGAGAATGACAGTATCATTGGAGACACATACGCTAAAGGCAAAAGCATTGACGAGTGTATGAC
Organism: Chitinophagaceae bacterium; assembly: GCA_016710165.1. Lineage (NCBI taxonomy): Bacteria > Pseudomonadati > Bacteroidota > Chitinophagia > Chitinophagales > Chitinophagaceae > Chitinophagaceae bacterium. Next base: position 1,968,112 of record JADJLJ010000001.1, read on the forward strand.
AATGACAACACTTCAAGGCGACACAATCACTATTGTTGGATTTATGGGAATGTTTGCAGGTTTCGGCTATCAAATAGCACTTTTCAAAGACACCTGTATTGTTCAACATTTCGCAAAATCAGACGCAGAGATTTATAAGCTTCATAAAAATGATAGTTTGGAATTTAGCGTTTCTGTTCCTTGCAAAACCTTCAAGTTGACACTTTCAAAAAAGCCTACTTTTAAAAAAGGAGAAATTTTAGAAGGTATTATTGAGCTGACAAGTGACGACTACTACGAAGCTGCAAACGGTAAAGAAAGCCGGTACAAAATGCAATTGACAGGCTATTTCAAGACAGACCCATTAGAAAGTATTGAAGACAGGTATAATAAAACGAAAGACAAATGAGTATGCAGCCAACATTGGGTTTGCTGCTATGGGGGCAGACGGAAGGAAATCCAGGCATTACTCCCCTATTCAACTTTGGCTATGGGGTTGACCGTTAACTAATCGGTTTTACTTTTAAAATAAAAATTCGTTTCTTTAATCAGGTTTTGCAGCCGGGGCGGACACAGCAACAATCCCCCACAGCAGCAAGCCCCGAACGTTGTGCGAAACCCTATACAGACACTTCAATCAAATTCGGCGACAAAAAATATGAATAAGTCATTAAGTTTAATCTTGCTTATTGTTGGACAAATTCTATTTTATTCATGCCATATTGCCCATGACAAGGAAATCATTTGTTATGACAATTTAAAAAAAGCAAGGGATTTAGCTTACAAAAATCCGGACAATAAAGCATCGCTAGACTCAGCACTAATCATCGTAAACCGGTGTATGAAGTGCGATTCAATTAAAGCGGCAGCAGTTGAATTAAAAATTCGCTTGTTAATTACGTTGGGTAAATTCAAAGAAGGTTCCGACTTTATAGACTCATTACAAGTAACCGATTTTACTTATCCTTACAAGAAGAAATTATATCATGATAATTTTCTTGCTAGAAACTTTGCATCAAATAAAGACACAGTGAATCGTGACATGGTTTACAAACAAATGACCGCCTACCTGAACAGTTATATTAATAATAACAACCTAAAGTCAAAAGAATTTCAGGAAGCCTTCACTGAATTAAATAGTCTAATGGAAAATTTAAATAATTCAGTGACAGATAGGCAAATTGAATCGCTAAAAATTAAATATCCTGACGAGGTGAAATTTTTAGACTTCTTTAAGCATTAAGCTAGGGCTTCGCACAACATTGGTTTGGCGTAATTGGGGCGGACGTAATAACTTTCAGCTGCAGTATATATCCGGGCATTGGTCATCGGGTTGACCGTTAACTGTTCCGCCAGCGGTAGTTGGCTACGCTCGCAGTCCCGCTGGCTGGTTTTCGTTAATCAATTTAATTTCGTTTCTTCAATAAAAATTTCGGGGTGGGCGGACACAGGGACAATTCCCCAACTACGCCAAGCCCCGGACGTAATACGCAAGCCAAAGATTCAGCATCAGTTTCCTTTCATGTGTGCGGGGTGTTGACGTTTTCAGTTTCTAATACTTTCCGGTTAGGTAATGTTCCGTTGTTTCAGGGAATTTGGCTGCCGCTTCTGGCTTTTGTTACTCTCCGGTTGGGACAGGCTGAAAGAATTTAATCCCTTCTGCTTTTAAACATTTGGAATAGTGAGTGGCTTTTTTCTCCTATCCCCTGCCCTTTCTTTTGCTTTGGGCTCGGACGGGTTGGAAAATTAATCTGATCATCAGGCAGTGGTTTCTCTTTGATGCTTCCCGGTTTCTGCCGGCAGTACCGGTGTTCAATGGGTTTTTGTTTCAGGTATCTCTTTTTGGAAGGCGGTGGGGCAGGCTTTAGTGAAAGTAAAGCCTGTTCAGTTAATACCTGTCATTGTAGTTTCTGCTCTTTCTTAAACGACTTTGGGTGGACAACGGAACGATTTTCAGCTTTTAACAGTATTACGGGGTGATTCAGGGACTTCTTTTCAAAAGCTGTTTTCTTTGGTTAATCAGCAGTGAGCCCTGGCAGGTAATTCCCTTTTCTAAAGCATCTCAACTTTGGCCTGCGTATTACATGGGTTTGGCGCTATGGGGGCCGACCGGTAAAATCTCAGCTTCGGTGCATATCCAGGCTTTGGCTATGGGCCGATCGTTAACTTAAAAGCCTTACGGCTTATTTAAAAATTTCGTTTCTTTATATAAATCAACAACCGGGCGGACAAGGGTTAATTCCCCCACAGCGCCAAGCCCTGAACGTCAGACTGTGAAAAAACTCTCCATCAGATAAAAATCATCTTGTACAATTCAATGTAAAGCTTACAGCGGTTCATTTAAACAGCCCTTAAAAAAAGTAGTTGGTAGTTGTTGAAAATAAATGATGGCTTATTCTGCATGTATATCATTTTGATAAAGCCGTTTTTAAAAGCACAGGCTATTTTAGTGTAGTCTGGTTGCCAGTTTTGGATCGCTTCAAGCATTTTTGCAAAGCCCAGTATATTTTTTGTTCGCAAAAAGTTGTAACAAAACATGATCAGGTTCATCTCTCCGTTTACTTTTTGAAGCCCCTTTAGCAAGGTGTGGGTAAAGCCAAAGTGACGTTTGATGGTGCCAAAGGGATGCTCTACAATGGCTTGCCTCCTTTTATAATATTGTGGGTTTTGTTTGATGTTGTTGTCATTGATCTCTACTGCATCCTGGTATTCGCTGCGCTGTATAATGCGTTTGTTCAGTTTGGTGCATTGGCTTTTTAATGCACAGCTTTTACAGGCATCAGTACGGTAGGTCTTAAATCGAAAACTGGTTTCGTTGGCTTCGCCTTTTTTATTGTGCCAGGTACCAAGTGATGTAAGTACGGCTCCTGCAGGGCAGGTGTAACTATCGGTGGCTTTATCATAATCAAAACTTTCGGCTAAAAATTCGTTTGCAATATGTTTTACACCAGGCTGTTCTTTATAGGCTACATGGGTTATCATGTTTTCCTGCTGGCAATGCTGTAACTCGGCTCCGGTATGGTAGCCTTTGTCGGCAAGTACCATCAGGCTATCTTCTTTTTGTAATTGCAAATTTTGTTTTGCCTGCGTAGCTGCCGTGTGTAAAGCTTTGCCATCATTGCTATTGGTGGCCTGGGTTTGTACTACCAGGTTGTGTTTATCGTCAACTGCATTTTGTACATTGTAGGCTACTTCCACAATACTTTTGGTAATCAGTATGCTGCGGCTGTCAGCATCGGTAGTGCTGATCTGTTTGTCGGTTGTATTGTTTAGCTGCTGTTGCAGCATATCGTATTTTATGGTGCGCTCTTTTAGTTTTTCAAGCCCTTGTTTTATTTTGTCTCGTTTGGGTTGAACCTCCTCTTTGCTTTGTGTTTGTTCTTCCTTATCCAGTTCATCAAGTTCCTGTAAATATTTTTCGGCCTTTTCTTTTATAAACTGCTGGTGCTTGTCTATTTTCTTTTGACTGTAATTGTTCTTTTTGCTGTTTACTGCTTTAAATTTGCTGCCGTCTACGGCAATGGTTGTTTTACCCAGTAGCCCGGCATCACCCAAAAAATGAACATACAGCCTGAACATCGATTGTAAAGCAACTCCATGAAGCTTTCGGAAATCAGCAATCGTATGATAATTGGGATGCAGCCCCCGGAGCAACCACTGTAACTCGATATTGCGACTGCACTCCCGTTCCAGCTTACGGCTGCTGCGAACCTTGTTTAAATATCCATACAGGTAAAGTTTTAAAAGTACTTGTGGCCCATAGGACGGACGACCTTCGCTGCGTTCTGCTCCTTTTTGGAATCCAAGCTGTTGCAGATCAAGCTTATCAATAAAGGCATCTATCAGCCGTACCGGATTATCGACAGCCACCTGGTCTTCCAGTGTAGTAAAGTATGTTTGCTCTCGGAGTTGTCCTTGTATAAATTGCATGCATTCTTTTACACAAAAATCATACAGGGTTTGAAGCTATTAACATTGTGTGTATATTTAGAAATACAACGGGAGTTTTTTCACAAACTCCCGTTGTACGCAACCTTAATTCGATGCACAAAGCCTTCATAATATTAACCACTTTCATTGCAAACGCTTCTTTTGGACAGAGTATTTCTGAAACGGCAATAACAATCTTTTCAAAAGAAAATCTCATTTCAAAAACTGTATCTAATCCCGTATTTATTAAGAACAAAATATTAGCGGAGCCGTACAGTGTTGACAGCATTGACTTTGGTGTAACAATTTATTTTGACATTTTTAATGACAACGGACAGGTTGGAATAGTAAGAGCCCTTGGTACATCAAAAGAGCCAGCGCCAGATTATCAAATTGTCGCTTATACAACAAACGACACAATATTTTTAAAAGAATAAGCCGAATTAACTACCAGCAAGACACTGTTGATGTAAAATCAAAAGCAACATCCGTTTTTTTTCTGTAGATACGACAAGAGCTTTAAGTTTCATAGAAAAGCATAATAAAAAGTACCAGTCTGCATTTACACTTGACGTTTTTTGAATAAGTCAGGTGAATTTGGCTCATTTGGTTTTTTGTGTGGTGGTTATATTCCTTACGTGACGGACGACGCTTATAAATTGGCGAAACTTATAAAAGAAAACGACACAACAACTTTAAAGATTTTAGCTTCTTCATTTTCTGCACAAGACAGAGCATACGGGTGTGCTGGACTTTTCTTTCTTCAATTGAGAGGGAAAAAAATATCTCAAAAGATGATTGATTTGATTAAGCTAAATCAGCAGTCCGAAATTAAAATTTACACATGTGGTGGGTGTATTATTGACAAAGAGCCACTTTCGATTGCACTTGAAAAATTAAAGCTCAAGGCATTGTATCAGCTTTTGATTAATTACAAGTTGCTGTGACTGACACACAGAAAGGCAGCGTACAACATCAGGTTTTGTGCAATTGGGGGGACGTTGAAGCAATCATCGGCAGTGCATATCCAAGCTTTGGTTTCGGCGGACGTAATTCTGTTGGGCAGTAGTTCTTAACTTCGGCTTTTAGTTATAAATTTAGCTTCAGTTCCGGGCGGACAGTTGGTCAATTCCCCAACTGCACAAAGCCTCGGACGTTTGCTGCCATTTTTAACGACACTGCTAAATTAAACAAACGACTGACAAATCAAAAGTATGGAGGGCTTAGTTTCAGCAGACAGATTTCATAGTAGACAACCGATTAGTTATTCGGTTGCTGAGCAGTTGCTTGAAATGCCTAGACTTAAAGTCATACAATTTCACGATATTAAACCGGACAAGACAACTTTAAATATTTTGAACGATGTGATTTTCAAAAGGCGAAAGGATATTACTTTAAGGGTTTATGGTTATCCAGACACTTGGGCAGACATTAGTTTCTTAAATCTACTCCCTGACTTGGAAAGATTTGATTGGGATACAGCAGTATTTGGTTCTTATGAGCCCCTTTATAAATTAAACAGGCTAATTCACCTCGGACTAGGTTTCACTCAGCCTAAACCAAAAATCAGTTTAAAGTTTATCGCTGATTTTAAAGACACCCTAGAAAGCTTAAATTTAGAAGGAGATTACAAAGATTTATTGACGACTATTCCGCAACTTGAAAATCTAAAAACAATTTGGTTGGTATCAACTAAACTGAAAGGTTTTGATTTTCTGCAAGGACTTCCGTTGGAAACAATTGGGAATTATGGCGGAAGAGTTGAAAGTTTTGAGTTTTTACCAAAAATTCAATCTCTAAAAAAGTTATGGATTAAGACAAATTCAAAGATTGAAAACATTGACTTCATAGAGCATCTACCAAACCTTGAGGATATAGAACTTCAATATGTCGCTAAGGTTACAAGGTTTCCGCAATGTAACCATCTTAAACATCTTAAAAGAATTTTTGCTTTTGAATGCAATAGACTTGAAGATATAAGCGAAGTGAAAAAATTGAACAACTGTGAAATATTTCTTTCAGGCAATAAATTGAAAGGACGACATTATAAAGTAGAACTGACGAAATAAAACGGCAGCTAACATCGGGTTTTGCGTCAACTTGGGCTGGACAAACAATCTTCAGCAGCAGTTCGCTAACAATCATTGGCTATGGGTGCGACCGTTTGCTAATTATTTTTAATTAAAATTTATAAATTTCGTTTACTAATTTACATCCAGGCGGGGGCGGACACAGCTTCAAATACCCAAGATGCGCAAAGCCCTGGACGTTGTACGTCACCCTATTTCTAAAGCCTGCATAGTAATCAAAACCAAAAACTCTAATTTTGAGTGGCCCTAAAAATGGGTGAGCTTACAATTATAATATATTAATTAAGTTTTTTTCATTAAAATTATACGACACTATGAGCGGAATACTTTTTTTCTTAATTATTGCGCTTATTCTTTTTATAATAATTAAATGGATCTATATTTTTCTTCGAGATTATAAGAGAATAGTCTTTATTTACAACAATTCATCTCCTAAAGAAGATGAGACTCTGTTTCTAATTTCAAATAGAATAATACAAAAATATAATAAAAGAATATTTATTTCAGTGATTATTATTATTTTATTATTCATTTATTTATTTATGTATTATAGAGCAGAGGTGATGGGAAAAAAGTCATATACAAATATCGATTATCTACTTCCAGCTATAATTATAATAATAATTACTCTTTTTGTTTTGTATTTAGTTTTAAACTTTTTAAGAATTAAGCCTGAAGATTTGAAGAATAAATATAGAAGTCCAGAAGTACTATCAGATGAAGAAACTAGTGAAAAAGAAATTAATGTAGAAGAGGCAATAACTGAACCAGGAATTAAGGGAGTCCTTTTGAAACTTATTGCAACTGAAGGAAACAATATTTCTGAAAATTATCGATGGTTATATGAACAATACAGATGGACTGAACTTGTTTTTACAATTTTGGCACAATTCGTACCATTAGATTACTCAGACATTAGGCAGATTATAGAACAAATGGCCACACGAGGATTAATTGACTTGAAATCTTTGTCTGCCACCCGGTTTAATAACACTCAGGAAATAGATAATAATCAAGAAGCAAATAAAATAAAATCATTTTTACTTGAAGTTGGATTTACAGAGGATTTAGCAAAACGAAGTGTTAGATGTATTTGTGAAGTTGCAACTGGATTAGGGGAACATTATAATGGCAAAATTCAATATTATATTCGAAGTTATGGGGAACAGTTGTTGAAAGACTTACCCAATAAATTTCGTTTTAGCCAATTAAATAATGATGAAGTTAGAAATGCCTTCATTTACTGGATGCAAAATGTTTTAGATATGCCAATACCTATAAATATAAAAGCTATAAAGGAATTTGCCGAAATAAATAATGTAACTTTTGAGCTTCTAATTACAGAAGCAGATAATCTTGATATAAATTTATCATATCTTGATGATATGATCCAATTGAATAAATTCAATGCAAAAAATAATGAATAAAATATTAGAACTGTAAATGCCCAAATTATTGATTTATAATGTTGAACAAGTCAAAAGCAAAATCGTTGTTGATAAGCAATATTCTCTGAGAGAATTAAATGAAATATTTCCCCATTTCATTATTCCTGAAGGGGCTTCGTTAAGGCTTGATTATGCTCGTTGGAAAATCAAAGAAATGGACACAAAGATTGTATTTGTAGATAAATTACCAAAGAACCACATATCAAGTTTTAGTTCTGATGCGAATACAATATATATAGCGATTAATCATCCTACTCTTAAAAAAAAGGAAATAAATTTTACACACTCTATTTTACACGAAATATTTCATGCTTCCATTTTTTATGATTTGTACTTCACTAAATACCCAGATGAAGAATCAAGAATGCATGCAAGTATTATTAATGCGAAAGAAATGGGGAGTTCAAATTTTATTAAAATGAAGCTTTCCCTTGAAAAACAAACTCAATTTAATGTTTATGAAGTTATTAATGAGTACAAATTATATTTACATAGAAATGATTTGATTGATGCTGATAAAGAAGCCACAAATTGGCTTAAAAATAAAAAATTAGATAAGAAATATTTTAAACACTATTCATTACAGTATGCCGAATGCAAAGAAGCCTATGAAAAATTGATGGCCCATTACCAAACAACCTTAACGGAATCCGGCATTAGTTTGAAAGAGTTAAGGAATAGATGGAAAGTAAAGAAACCCTTTTGGCGTTCATATTGGGATAATTTTTCCAGTGGAATCGAACCTGGATTCTTAAAAGATAAATTTTTTTCATTTCTTAGTAAAATGGGGGAAAATAAGAAACCTTTGGATACAGGTTTTATTAAAAAGAACAAATCAACAGATATTAATATGAAGTTGTTTGAAGAGTTCATTAAAAAGAAAAAGATGGAACGAGATGAAGAGCATAAAAAATTCACCATGTCAATCTGGCCTCCAAAGAATCGGTTTAAGCCATTGCCTTTAATTCCGATATCCCGAAGAAGAGAACAACAAGGGGGTAAATTTATCATTCGTGGCACCAAAGCAGAAAGAGTAAAACCCTGGTGGGAAAACCCTTTTCACCCAAAAATTTCTTCACCACAACCTGGTGGGGATTCATCTCTTTATAAATTAATTAAATTCCATGTTGGAATTGATGGGCCAATACAAATTATTAGAAATGGAAAAATTCGTTATGAAAATCAAGTTTGGGATGAGTATGGAATAGTTAAAATTAATAAAAACCATAATTAAAATAAGATCAGTTTTTGATTGGATTTTATAATCTTTTACCATATTACAATAACTTCAGGATAAATTCAACTTTAATAATCACTGTCATTCATTTTGACACACTATGACGAAGTGCGAACGTACAACATGGGGTTTTATGCAAGTTGGGCATGACCAGCAAACATCAACAAATTACAAATCCAAGCTTCAGTTCGGGCTGACGAATAACTATCAACTTTTGTATTTAACTTCATCAAAATATTTTCAATCAGCAGCGGTTGTGGGCGGACGGAATTCTAATTCCCAACCTGCATAAAGCCCTGCTCGTTAGCGGTAATGCCGAAACAGCTTCTCGGTTTCTATACTATTTTTGTCTTATGCATTTCACACTCTTAAGTCCCATAAAAGTAGCTAAAACCAAAAAAGACGGGCCATTTCAAGGTTCTTTTGAAGCAAGGGTTCAACACATTCATACTTTCCAAGAACATGGCTTAGAGATTAAGAAACCAATAGAAACTTTCTTTAAATCGATACCAAAAGGTCAATATCAAGCAGAGATACCAAGCTTATTGCCGTTGACAAAGGAAGTTGCCGAGACCTATCTTAAATTTCAATCGATAATTACTCATTGTATTACCAATGGTGAGGCAATAAATAATCAGCTTCGGGAACTGTTGCTTACATTTAAAGAACTAAAGCATAGCAAAGAAGAAATTATGCAGATGGATTTTATGGGCCTCCGTGGAGTATTTAGTGATTTTTTACACCACTATACGGCTATAAAAAAGGAACCAAACTTTAGCACCAAGGAACAGAGGAAAGGTTTGACAAAAATGATGCATCAATTTATTTCTGACAGAAATATTTATACTCATGGTACTTTGCTTATTCAAAGGCCTGAAGAAATATTTGTAATAGATTATATTGAGGAAAAGAAGACGAAACAACGCTGCGAAATAACCCTTGCAATTTTACAATCGTTCCTTCAGGCATCTATTTTAATAAGAAATCTTTTACTTGAAGTAGGTACATTCTATCGTAATTCAAAAAGAAATGAACCAACAAATTCATAGAATAATTGCGCAAAGGCACTACCGCTAACATGAACTGTGTAAAAAACCAAATAAAATTTGATCTTTTTTACGGTTTTGCTGAACAGTAATTTGGTTGATAAAGCGTATTGTTTTTCACCACGGCAAATACCTGTTTCAAAAGCTTATTACACACTGCTATCAATGCCTGTTTACCTGTCTTACCGTTGGCTCTTAGCCGTTCGTAGAGTGCCTTACAGGCCGGGTTGGTCTTCATTGCATTCATACTGCACATGTACAGCACATCCCGCAGGTTTTTTCCACCCCGCTTATAGATCCGGGGCTTACCCTGTATACTGCTTCCGCTGCTGTACTCGGTGGGGGCCAGCCCCGCAAAGCTGATCAGCTGCCGGTGATTTTCGGTGTGTTTAAACCCTTGTGTAAACACGATCAGCATCGCCGCTGCCCTTTTGCCTATGCCCTTCACACTGCTTACTCTTTTTAACTGCTCGGGCTGCCATTGCTCCAGTAACAATTGCAGTTTATGCTCCAGCTGTTTAATCTCTTTTTCCATGCACACAATCATTCTCTCAAGCGATTTTATGCTGTCTTTGCTGGGCACAGGCAGTAAACGCAGGCTGTGCAACTGGTTGTTAAACCGTTTGATCTGCTCGGTGTATTCCCGGATGCTGTTGTACAGTTGCTTACTCTCAAAGTAAGCACTGTCGGGCATTACCCAGTATGCAGGCTGCTGCTCTATCCCGTAGCGGCAGATCCAGCCGGCATCTTTTTTATCGCTCTTGTTGCGCTCCAGGTGCATCTGGATGTAACGCTTGATGGCGATCGAGTTTACCACACTTAGCTTGCAGCCCCGATGCTGCAAATAAAAAGCCAGGCGGATGTAATACACTCCCGTGGCTTCCATTACAAAGTGATAGCCCGTGCCAGTATGTTCCAGGATTTTTGCAAAACCCTGGTTGTTATTGCCCACCTGGAGGTGGAATAGTTCTCCAGGTTGTTCTGGTAACAAACATCCAGTTTAGTGTGGGAAACATCAATACCACAGCATAGTTTTTCGCTTCCATAACCATTTGATTTTTGAAGTGATTGTAGTATTTTTAAACAAGCAAATAAACAAACGGAAAGAACACTCTTACACTGTGCTATCTATCCTAATGCAGGCTTGTAGTGAAGCCTGTTGAACTGTTCAGCATCGGGTAAGAAAAGGGGCGGTGACTATCATGTTATAAAGGCTTATCGCCTATTAGGTTTGTCAGTCTTATTCCGCCCTTTGTTCTTTCTGAATCTGTTACTCCCCTGCTTAGTAAATTTATTGAATTGTAAACATAGAAAAAGGTTTGCCGCAAGGCTGGCGGACGGAATAACAATCGGCAGTTGTACTACTATCAGCTAATATCGGGATTGACCGAATTCTATTTGGCTTTTCGTTATTAACTTCATCATCTTTTTTTCAATCGGCTTCAGATGCCGGACTGGCACAGTAACAATTCCAGCCCTACGGAAAGCCTTGAACGTTGTACGCAAAGCCTAAGAACTTTTCATTTGCAACCAGATTTTTATCTTTGCGGAATAGATTATGAAATGGCAAAGCAGATACAAATAATTCATACTTTGCAGTTTATAAAATACCATTTATGAAAATAAAGATCAGTTATTTTTTAATTCTTTTTTTGGGCACTATTCCCTCCTCTACTTTAGCCCAGCGCATCCAAGCAATTGACTGGGCAAATAATCCCTCCTATCCCCTCCCTTATAGTTACACGGCCAATCATATGAGATTAACAGGAAAAGTAAAAAAACTTTCTGAGATGTGGAAGAATGAATATGGTGATGATTTTATCATGATCAAGTATGAGTTTAGCAAGGAAGGCTATTTGGAAAAGCAAACTTATAGCAGTAACGGGAAGGAAAAAAGAGTTACCACTTACAAAGATACTGTTTACGCTTTTCTGCCTGAAGGGATTACTGTTATGGAGGAATCAACTCACAATGGTGAGACCCTCAAATCAGAAATAACTTACTATAAAATGTTGCTGTCTTCCAAAAAACTTTTTTTTCCCGGAACCACCAACTTAACACATAAGACTTTTACAAAATATGCTCACAATGATAAAGGCCAGCTTATAGAAACAGATAAACTGGACAGAGGTGTAGAATGGACAGTAGAAAAATATACTTACAACACAGTAGGTCAATTAATCAAAACAGAACAAACGATAGAAATGAAGATAAATAAATGGCAGGAATTATCTTATGTAAAGGAAGGTGATTTTTTAACGGTTACTACCTGGTATCGTTTCAACATGGGAAGAGATTATAAATTGGTAGATGTTTATGATAAGACCGGTTTGATAGTTAAAAGTACCAGGGAATCAGATAAAGCAGAATTTACTTATCACTATACTTTCGACAAAATAACCAACTGGACAAAAAGAATACAAACAACAAAGAACTTAGAAACCGGTGTTGAGACTATAACTACAAAGTATCGTACAATAGAATATTATGAGTAATGACCTCGCCCAACATCGGGTTTTATACAACTTAGTTTTGACGAGCAATTTTTCAGCTCCAGTCTGTCCCGTACTGAAACAGGTTGACTAAAAATCAACCATCATGGAATTAAAAGAACTGATCACTATAAAGTACCAGCAGCAAGCCATGCTCGTTATGGGTAATTTTAGAGACAACCTACAAACAGGCCCTCCGGCTGAAATTTCAGATTTCCTAAATAAATTTGAAAATTTATAAAGCAATGAAAAAGAAAATAATTAATTTTTTTACAGTAATACTATTAGCTAACCTAATGGGTTGTGGAAATTCTCAACAGAATTCTCACAAAAACAGTAAAATTGATTCAACTTCCAATCAAACTTTAACAAAAAAGCCAGATTCGATTATGCAAAAAATAACACCCTGTCTTTGGGTTGATAAAGATGCAAAAGCAGTAGTAGATTATTACCTTTCTATTTTCAAAGATGGAAAAATGAAAGAATACCGCCAATATAAAAATCCACCAGAAGCAAAAGAACAAGGTGGCCAAGACAGCTTTGAAACAGCTGTTATGGAAATTGGTGATATAGAATTTAACATTTTAGCTGCAGGCCCATATTTTAAATTTAATGAGTCCATTTCGTTTGTAATCAATTGCAAAGATCAAGCAGAAGTAGATTATTATTGGAATGCGTTGACATCAAACGGTGGACAAGAAAGTTCATGTGGCTGGTGCAAAGACAAATATGGTTTATCGTGGCAGGTTGTTCCTGTTGAATATTTTGACCTGATAAACAGCGATGACCCTAAAGTAAGAGAAAAGGCTATGAGGAATACACTAAAACAGAAAAAGTTAATACTATCAGAACTTAAATGAAGTAAATAATTGTGGGTAAGAAGGACAAGTCAGAATTTGGATACGAATAAGAATTGACCCCTACCCCGAAAACTGACAAAAGGTAAATCAGAGTAAACCGGGCAATATAGTTTGACACAAAATTAAATACATATCTTTTGCCTCTTAAAGCCGAAGTTAGAAAATTGGAAAATATTGAAATAGGAAGATCACTAACAACTTATATTTGGGTATAAACAAAAAATAATAAAAAATGGCAAATGCAATTAATTGGTTTGAAATCCCGGCAACTGATTTCACAAGAGCAAAAAAATTTTACGAAACTATTTTAGCTACAGAAATTATGGAAATGCCTTTCCCTCACGGAAAATATGGAATGTTTGCAGCAGACATGGAAAATGGTGCTGTTGGTGGCGGACTAATGCAATCAGAGGGATTTAATCCATCAAAAGACGGCTCTGTAGTTTATCTGAATGGTGGAGAAGACTTAAGTGCATCATTAAGCAAAGTTGAACAAGCAGGCGGAAAAATTATAATGCCGAAAACTTCAATTGGACAAAATGGATTTATGGCACATTTTATTGACACTGAAGGCAACCGGGTGGCTTTGCACTCAATGAAATAGTCAGCTATGCCATAGATTTTAACAACAGGGCAAAATCTTCCAGTAAAAAATCCAAGTGGGTGAACGCCAAACCACTGCCGCTGACATGAAATCTGTGTAAAAAAACAAACAAAATCTGATCTTTTTTACTTCTTCCCTGCAACGTCTTCTGCCAGGTGACGTTGCATCAACGAATTTTTTTAACTTATGCAAGGTCCTCAGCCAGCACTCAAATCAAAGGAGAGAACTTGCTGAGAATAAAGGAGCCCCAAAATATGGGGCTCCTGTTAAACAAACTGTGATCATTTTAATATCCAAATATCTCTTCCAGGCTGAGCTTCTTCACTTCTCCATACTTCTTCATCTGTTCCTCCGGTAATTTCTTCTCAGAAGCTACAATGCAATATGTGTAGGGCTTGTTCGCAATATTCTCGCTGTGGAATTGTTTCAGTTCGGTATAGCCGATCTTATCAACCGCCGCGTATGTTTTTTTACGGATGTCTTCATTCATTCCTTTCTGCTGTGCGGTAAGATAGTTGAAGATGATCCCGTCCTGCGTGATGCGCTCGGTCTCAATATCCTTCTTGATGCCTGCACGGGCAAACTTGATGTTCTCTTCCACGTTGGGCAATTCGTTCAGCAGTTCGTTCATCGCCACAACGGATTCATTGAATTTGTCTGCCTGGCAGCCTACATAAGCCAGCGTATAGAACGGGTCCTCCTTCTTATCTGGCTTGGCATAAAAAGCGAAGGTTGAATACGCCAGCGCTTTAGACTCCCGGATGGTCTGGAATACAAGGGCGCCCATGCCACCGCCAAAGTAATTATTGAAGATATCGATCACCGGTTCTTTGTCTGCACTGTATATACCGGTATTTCTCACCCAGCGTATTTCCGACTGAACCATGTTGTAATCCGCAAATAATACCTGGTTGTTTGTCTGCGTAGCCGGCGTGAATCTCATTTTATCACCTGCGGCTTTAAAAGTTGCCGGTACAGTATGAATGGCTTTCAATCCTGCAGTCAGCTGTGTCAGCGGTTGCGGACCATAATAAAGAATTTTGTGCGCATAACTGTTCAGGTCGTGCAAAATACCGACCAGCTCTTCGGCCGTGGTGTTTTTCAGTTCTTCATCGGTCAGCACATAGTTGAATGGGTTCTTACTGCCAAACCGTGCATAACTGACCAGTCCGTTCATAATAGCGCCTTTATTGGCTTTGGCATCTGTTCTTGACTTGGTTAATCTTGCCTTTAATGACTTCAATGCATTTTCATCCCCCTTACAGTTCTTTAAAACATCTTCAAACAGTTTAACGGCTGTAGGGAAGTTTTCCTGCAGGCCTTCGATCATTACAGTGGTATACTCAGCGGTAGCGCTCACATTAAAGCTGCAGGCAATTTTATAGAATGCCTTGGTGATGTCCTCTGCACTCATTTTATCCGTTCCCAGGAACTGCAGGTACTGTGCGGCCAGGCTCAGTTTTTTATTATTCCAGGTACCCATATTAAAGCGGTAGCGCAGGCGGAAGATACTGTTGTCTTTGTTCTGTACATACAATACTTCTGCAGGGCCGAAGGAGGTCTTTTGCAAGTCCCTGTTATAATCCAGCCAAACGGGTTTTACCGGGGTGGCAGGCATGTTGTTCACTTGTTTCACAAAACCGGATTGCGCATCCCGGTTTGTTTCCACCGGGGTAATAGGTGGTTTTTCAACCTTCACAATATTCTTGTCCTCGCCCTTCCGCTTTAAGATACATACATAGTTATCGCCGAAATATTTATTGGCAAAGGCAACAATGTCTTTCTTGGTGAGTTTGGAAAGCATATCGGTATAGGCCACCTGCTCTTTCCAGTCAAGCTCCGATGTAAATGCACTCATCAGGTCGTTTGCCCTTGAGCCATACGATTCTGTAGCCAGTATCTTATTCTTCTTTTGATTGTTGATGATGGAAGTAATGAGGTTATCATCAAAATTCCCTTTCTTCAGGTTTTCGATCTCCCCCAGCATCAGCGCTTTCACGTCTTCCAGCGACTGGCCCAATGTAGGCCTTCCCTGCATATACATGATGCCATAGTCGATCAGGGTGAATACAGATGCAGAAGCGCCCAGCAGCTTTTGTTTCTTTACCAGGTTCAGATCCATCAAACCGGCCTTGCCGTTGGTGAGTATCTGTCCAACCAGGTCGGCCAGCAATACGTCTTTTGATCTGTTACCCGGCAGCCTGAAGCCGATGGTTACGCTTTCCGCGTCAGGTCCAACCAGTTCTGTCAGTATGGGCGATGCGATCGGTTGCTCCGGCTGAAACGTATATTTAGGCACCGCTTTATTCTGCATATAAGAGAAAGTGACATCGATCTTTCTGATCATCTCATCCGGGTTAAAATCACCACTCATAATCACTCCCATGTTATTGGGTACATAATAGGTGTTGAAATATTTCCGTATCTCCACCAGCGAAGGGTTCTTCAGGTGGTCAATGGTGCCAATAGTTGTTTGCAATCCATAATTATGGTTCTTGAACAATTCGGCAAACAATTTTTCAAACACCCTTCTTCCGTCACTATCCAGCCCGCGGTTCTTTTCTTCATACACGGCTTCCAGTTCGGTATGAAAGATCCGCAGGATGGGATTCCGGAAACGCTCTCCCTGTACTGCCAGGTATTTGTCAATAGCATTGGCAGGCACGTCATCCGTGTAGACCGTTTGTTCAAATGATGTAAAAGCATTGGTACCCTGTGCGCCCATGGAAGACATCATCTTATCGTATTCATTGGCAATGCCGTACCTGGAGGCAACGCCGGATACCGAATCGATCTGCTGATAAATGGCCTTGCGTTTTTCAACATCCGTTGTCTTGTTATACTGTTCATACAAAGCATCTATTTTATCCAGCTCAGGTTTTTCTTTGGCCCAGTCCAATGAACCGAATTTATCCGTTCCTTTAAAAAGCATGTGCTCCAGGTAGTGGGCAAGGCCTGTATTGGTTGACGGATCCGTTTTACTCCCTGCCTTGGTGGCTATATAGCATTGTACCCGTGGATCCTTATTGGTAGGACTTAAAATAACGGTAAGTCCGTTCTTTAAGGTGTAAAATCTTGCTTTGGCAGGATCATTACTCACATATTTGTATGTGTATCCGCCGGAAGCAGCCGTTTTCCATTCATAGTTGCCGGTTTGTGCATAGCTGAACACGGCGGTAAATGCCAGCGCTACAAATAAGAATGTTCTGATAGATCGCATAGAAACTGATTTAAAATTAGTGGAGTGTAAAATTACAGGTATTGGACAAGCAATTATTTACCGTTCACAAAATTTTTACATTTACTTTTGGCAAAATCCCGGCAGGCAGATATGAAACGATTCTTTAAGATCCTCATCCGTACGGCCCTTGTGCTGTTCATCCTGGTAAATGTGATCGTGGCCTTTCATGCCTGGAAGTTCACCCATTTTTATGATGCCGGGAGCATCCGGGTAAAGCCCATGGAAGAAAAGACCGGGTGGGACAAGACCAAAGAGATCCTGTTTGGCATCAACGCCGTGAAGCAGGTAAATATGCCTGCGGCCGATTCCGCCTTCCAGGCTGTTTATTTAAAAACTGCCGACGGCCTTAAACTGGAAGGCTGGTATATTAAAGCCCCCAAGGCAGTCGGCACCGTTTGCCTTTTTCACGGGCATGGCGGTAAAAAAAGTGGTACCAATGATGAAGCAGCCGCTTTCCGGAAACTGGGTTACAATACCCTTCAGTTAGACTTCAGGGCGCACGGCAGCAGTGGAGGAAATACATGCACCATTGGTTATGACGAAGTGGAAGATGTAAAACTGGCATATGATCACATTAAGAACAAGGGCGAAAGGAATATTGTGCTTTGGGGGATCTCCATGGGAGCAGCAACAATCACCAAAGCGGTTCATGATTACCAGTTACAGCCGCAAAAAATAATTCTCGAAATGCCATTCGGAACCATTGAAGATGCCGTAAAGGGGCGGTTGAAACTGATGGGACTGCCGCCGCAACCCATTGCAACCTTACTTACCTTCTGGGGTGGCGCTGAGCATGGCTTCTGGGCATTTAGCATGAAACCGCAGGAATATGTAAAAGACATTCATTGCCCGGTATTGCTGCAATGGGGAAAGAACGACCCACGGGTTACCCAGGCTGAACAGGATATCTTATTCAGGAACATCCCGGGCAGCAATAAAAGATTTGTGGTGTACGAAACGGCCGACCACCAGAGTATTTGTACAAAAGAACCCGGAAAATGGGATGCCGAAATTGCCGCATTTTTAAAATGATCCACCCAAAAAAAATATCCATACTTGATTATACCTATGAGCTGCCGGCTGACCGGATAGCCCTCCATCCCCTGGCAGAAAGAGATGCATCAAAACTGCTGGTTTATCAAAGCGGGGTGGTCAAAGAAGATATTTATAAGAACATAGATCAATATCTTCCCCCGGGTTGTTTACTCATCTTTAACAATACCCGGGTGATCAATGCACGGGTTCTTTTTCAGAAAAGTACGGGTGGGATCATAGAGATATTTTTACTGGAGCCCTGGCATGCAGATCATACAACAGCCCTGTCTGCAACCGGTAAAATAAACTGGAAATGCATGATCGGTGGGGCAAGCAAGTGGAAGGAGAAAAATTTAAAATTAAAAATTAAAAATGTTGAATTAACGGCTTCGCTGATAGAAAAACTGCCGGATGCCTATGTAGTAGCGTTTACCTGGGAGCCGCCCGGGCTGAGTTTTGCAGAAGTGCTGGAACAATGCGGGGAGATCCCCTTGCCGCCATACATAAAAAGAAAAGCAGAGACGGGAGACGCCGAGCGCTATCAAACCATTTATGCCAAAGACGAAGGTTCTGTGGCGGCACCCACCGCAGGCCTGCATTTTACCAGCGAGATCTTTGATCGCCTGGCGGAAAAGAATATTCAGAAGGGCTTTGTTACCCTGCATGTGGGTGCCGGAACCTTTAAGCCCGTAAAGGCAGCAACCATGGAGGGCCATGAAATGCATGCGGAATGGATCGAAGTAAGTATCCAAACGATCGGGGATCTTTTACTCCTGGCTGATAAACCGGTTGTAGCCGTTGGCACCACATCACTCCGAACACTGGAAAGCCTGTACTGGATGGGGGTGAAGACCATTCTTGAGCCCGATGTAAAAGATCTGCAGCTTACCCAATGGGAAGTGTATGAAGAACCATTGGTCAATAGCAGGGTTCCTGCCGTGGAATCATTATCTTCTTTACAGAACTGGCTGAAGGTAAATAAGCAGGAAAGATTATTTACCCGGTCACAGATCCTGATAGCTCCCGGCTATACTTTTAAAATTGCCCATGCGGTCATTACCAATTTTCATCAACCGCAATCAACATTGCTCCTGTTGGTGGCTGCCGCCATTGGCAACGACTGGAGAATGCTTTATGAACATGCCCTGCAGCATGATTTCCGTTTTTTAAGCTATGGGGATGGAAGCCTTTTATTCATCAACAAATAAGATTACTTGCTTAGCTTTGCCTGCCTGATATTATAAAACATTCTTCCTTCATGTCACTAAAGAAAATAATACGCAGCCTTTTTGATAATACCGGCATTTACATCGGCAAAAGGCCTGTTTACAAAGGCAGGGCAAACTTCTGTATCGACGGGCTTCATTATGGCTTTTCATTTCCCTCTGCCAATTACACACCCTGGCAGGGTGATGCTGCATTCCTGAATATCTACAACCAGATAAAGGACAATACCCTGGTGGATATTTACCGCTGTTATGAACTCTGGCAGCTGGTGCATAAAGTACATGGGCTGAACCCGGGTGCGGCTATTCTTGAAGTGGGTGTATGGCGTGGCGGAACCGCAGGCATCATGTCGCAGCGGTTGACCGACCTGAAGAGTACGGCCACTTTGTACCTTGCCGATACGTTCAGTGGTGTGGCCAAGGCCGGCGCCAACGACAGTTTTTATACCGGCGGTGAACACAGCGACACCAGCCAGCAGATTGTGGAAGATGTTTTAAAGAATAAAAGCCGTTACCCGCATTATAAGATCCTGAAAGGTATTTTTCCCGAAGACACAGCCAATGAAATTCCTGCAGGTGAGCCCTTTGGTTTATGCCATATTGATGTGGATGTTTATGATTCGGCCAAAGACATCCTGGAATGGGTTTGGAGCAAACTCATCACAGGGGGGGTTGTTGTTTTTGACGACTATGGATTCCATTCCTGTACCGGGGTGGCAAAACTGGTAGAAGAATACAGGAACAGGCCGGACCGGCATATCATTCATAACCTGAACGGGCATGCCATCATGATCAAACTGAATTAACGGGAAACCTTTACTGCTGGATGGTTACGGGTGTACCTACGGGTATATAACTAAACAGGTCTTTCATCTCGGTGTATTTGACCGAAACACATCCATCCGTCCAGTTATAAAAATTATCTATCGTCCATTCTTCCTGCGGACGGGTGGCATGTATGGCAATGCCTCCTCCTATTTTGGCTGTCCGGGGTATCAGGCCCCGTGATTTTCTTTCTTTGAACCGCTGGTAACTGATGTCATTCGGGTAATCAAGCAATAACTCAGGCCCCCATTTGGGGTGAATTTTCTTGAGGATAACCTTAAAGCTTCCATCCGGCGTCCGCTTATCACCTTCCTTCATCTTATCGCTCAAGTCCTTGCTGCCGAAAACGATGGGGTAAGTAGCATACCAGCCCTCATCGTCATAGACTTTCAACTCGTAATCACTTTTGTCCACAATGATGTAATAAGGATTTTCAATGCTGTCTTTTACAGCAGGTTTTGCTGCTTTTGCTACCGGGGCCTTTTTAGCAACCGTTCTCTTCTTTTTTACCGGCGGAATAAAGGATAGGGCCGCCGCCATTACGCCGCCTAAAATGACAAATTGAAAAAATTTAGAACCCCTCATTGAAAAATAATTTTTCTACTAATCTCAAACGATGTGCCACATAAAAATATTTTAATCTGGGGAAAAACATTAACAAAAATTAATAAATGTGGAAAAAAAACTTCCGGCCCGGGCCGGAAGCAGTATGATGAACCCACCCCTCGCCACCGGGGGTAAAACCTTCCCGATAGCTGCGGGAGCAACGGAATGAGTGAGGGCGTATTTTACCAGTTGCTGAACCGTAACCCGATCGTATAAGGCCTGATGTCAAGCGCCCTTTTATACATGGAGTTGGGGCTGTATGATCCGTAAATCCGGATAGGACCCAGTCCCAGTTCTGCCACATAGGAAAACTTAAATCGTTCCAGGTCATACTCGCCTTTGTTGATCCACTTACCTCTTTCGTCGCTTTTTTGTTTGTTACGCTGGCTGTACAGGTAGCCGGCACTCACCCCCACACTCACGCTCACTCCTTTATTATTATGGGCAGGGTGGGTCGCAAAATTCAGCATCAGCGGAACAGTCAGGTAATCAGCTGCCAGTTTATTCTTTGAGAATGAGACCGAATCCCTGAAAATGAATGGATCACTGGTAATGGCCGGCAGGTTGCCATAAGGTACCTGTCCGCCTTCCCTGTAACTGATGCTTGATTTATAACGGTAATTATTCAGTTCAATGCCCAAACCATATTTCAGGTTTACATGATGTTTGACCAGGTTAAGCCTTTGCATGAACAGCCAGATATTTACATTGACGCTCTTGCCGGCACGAAGCTTGAAATCGCTTTTACCCAATGCAGGATAACCCGGCCTGTCAACCAGGTAACCACCCATGTTGCCGCTGTAATTGGTCTTGTCATCATAATTACTGAAACCCAGGTCCAGTATACCCCAGTTGGTACTTACGTTGCGTAATTTCCTGGGCGAATGATCTCTTTTCATTTTCATTCTTTTTTCTCCGCCGCTGTTTGTCTTCCCTTCTTTAACAATGATCATACCTCCTACGCGGATGGTGTCTTTTTTTTCCTGTGCCGATACGGTCAATGCGTTCAAGCAAATAATTGCCATTGCTAATAGTAACGTTAGCCTTTTCATTTGTTCTTTTTTTAAGTGATTATTTTAATGCGATCTCGAAGCCGGCTACTTTCAGTCCGTCGCCGGTCTTTACGTTGGTGGTACGTTCCAAAGCCCTTTTTGCCTTGCGTATGAATCCACCCAACTTTGTTCTTTTCACTTTCTCTTCATCCATGTAAAGAAAGCGGTCGTTGTTATTATTCTCATCCGTATAAACTACCGGAATGGCAGCAGCTATTGGATCAGCAGCGCTTTTATTGATATCAGTCAAAACCGGATTGGTTTTAACTACAACAGCATTCACCCCGGAAGTGTTGATGTTGTTCATTTCAGGTGTTACGTTTGTCACAGCATATTCGTTACGGTCCTGCCTGTTAATATTTTCAAAATACGGCTTGGGTAGATTGTTGTTTGGCTTTTCGTTTTTATTCTCTGCTGCTATTGTGTTTTGCTGGCTGTTGTTGCCCTGTTTATTATTCTTCCCGGTAGCCTGGTCTGCATTTGTAACAACCTGCGCTTTTATATTTTCCGGCGCTTCCATGGAGGCCACATTTTGAGGCTGCTGCTCATCACCTGGCTGGCTTTTCACCTCAGCCCTGTTTTCTGCAGTGCTGTTCTTTATTTCTCCGGGAGCCGGGTTGTTTGCTTTTGCAATTCCACCCTCCGTGCCTGTTGTTGTATTGAAATTATTGTTATAAACTGCCACCCCGGTCCACAACCCCAGGCCCAGCAGAACAGCCGCTGCTGCTGCGGTCCTCCACCATCTTATCCCAACCACCCTGCCGCCTTCTGTTCGGTATAAGGACCTTTTATCGTTAAATACCACCGAATCATCCGGTCGTATTTTTGTCTGCCTTAAAATATTCCATTCAGCCGCGGCAATCTTATCCGTTGCCAGCATTGCTTCCACTGTTTTTTTATCAGCAGGAGACAATTCATCATCGGCATACAGGAGGAGATTTTCCTGGAGGGCAGAAACACCATCTTCCATATACAACCAGTCCTTCTTATCGAGCACTGCATCATCCGCTTTCAAAACAGTTCCCTGCAAGGCCGATAATTCCACCTGCAGGTCGGGGTTTTCCTGCACAAATACTTCAACAGCTTTTCGCTCTGCGGCAGACAATTCCTTGTCTACATACAGCAGGAAGAACTCTTCGTAATTATGGCGGTTTATGTTCATTCTCTTTAAATATTCATTCTCCCAAGTTTCTCCGCCAGCTGGCGGGGGCGGAGGGGGTTAAATAACGTTCTCAGGACTCACAATGTACTCCCTCAATTGCAACCTTGCCCGGTGTAAGTACACTTTTACCTGGCTCTCATTCAGCCCGGTTATCTGCCCGATCTCTTCATAACTGTACCCCTCATAATCTTTCAGCATCACCAGGCTCCGTTGCTGTTCACTTAATTTGGCCAGGGCTTCATTCAAAACTCTTTTGGTGTCGTGTTTCTGGGATATTGCCCCTTTGGCATTATCAGTAAAGTCTTCTTTCAGGCTTATGCGTTTGCTTTTCCGCACATGGTCGATCATCTGGTTATAAGCGATCGTAAACAGGTAGCTCTTGCTCCGGTCATTCTCCACCTTTTCCCTGTTGATCCATAGTTTTTCATATGCCCCCTGCACCACATCCTTGGCGTCCTCAGTATGCCCCAGATTCTTGAGGATAAAGCGGTACACATTGTCTGCATACAGGTTTACGCATTCATTATATTCTCTCTCCGTCATAAAGCTTTGGGGCGGTTAAATTAGTTCCTGTTGGGTTGTTTTAAGTATTATACGAAGTTGGGTAATAAAATGTTACAGCCGAAGGGAAAAAAGTTAATTTTTGCCTCATCCACCCCTTCTCCCCGGAGAAAAGGGGTGGCACAATCAACATAACCAACCATTATTTCTGCCAAATCAATAGAAAAACAAAGATTGGCAATTATTCACAGGCTCCATTTTTCGCTCCAATCTTCCAGTTCCCTCTCCGCCAGCTGGCGGAGAGGGGTTGGGGTGAGGTCGGGTATTTTAGCCTATTTTTGCCCCACCTAATAATTCTATATATATATGAACGAGAAATTTGTAGCCCGGATATCCGCAGAACTGAAGGAAATAGAAGCCGCCGGCCTTTTAAAGAAAGAACGCATCATCAGCAGCGAACAGGGTGCCGAGATCATCGTAAGCGGCAAGACCGTACTGAACTTCTGTGCCAATAACTACCTGGGACTTTCCTCCCACCCCAAAGTGATTGCTGCCGCCAAAAAATACATTGATATACGTGGGTATGGCATGAGCAGTGTCCGTTTCATCTGCGGCACACAGGATATCCATAAGGAACTGGAAAAAAAACTGGCCGATTTCCTGGGAACAGAAGATACCATTCTGTACGCTGCTGCCTTTGACGCCAATGGCGGTGTGTTTGAACCGTTGTTTGGAGAGGAAGATGCCATCATCTCCGACGCACTCAACCATGCATCCATCATTGACGGGGTTCGTTTGTGCAAAGCACAGCGATACCGCTATGAGCATAACAATATGGAAGACCTGGAAGCAAAACTTAAAGATGCGGCCCACCTGCGCAGCCGGATCATTGTAACCGACGGAAGCTTCAGTATGGATGGCACCATTGCCCGGCTGGATAAGATATGCGACCTGGCGGATAAATACGATGCCATCGTAATGATCGATGAATGCCACAGCAGTGGATTCTTGGGCAAGACCGGCCGGGGAACGCATGAATACCATGGCGTAATGGGACGGATCGACATCATCACCGGTACATTAGGCAAAGCACTCGGTGGTGCAAGCGGAGGTTTCACCAGCGGACGAAAAGAGATCATTGAAATGCTGCGCCAAAGAAGCCGTCCTTATTTATTCAGCAATACGCTGGCACCAAGTATCGTGGGCGCATCCATTGCGGTGCTGGATATGCTGAGCGAAACAACCGAATTGCGTGACAGGCTGGAACAGAACACCAAATACTTCCGTAATAAAATGACCGAAGCCGGTTTTGATATAAAGCCCGGCGACCATCCCATCGTTCCCATCATGTTATACGATGCGGTACTTGCACAAACATTTGCAGCCAAACTATTGGATGAAGGAATCTATGTGATCGGGTTCTTCTTCCCCGTGGTGGCAAAGGGACAGGCAAGGATACGGGTGCAGTTAAGTGCAGCGCACAGCCAGCGGCACCTGGATAAAGCGATCGAAGCATTCACTAAGATCGGGAAGGAATTAGGTGTAATTAAATAATCGCAAATGTCAGAACAATCTCAAACCTTCATAGCCAAAAGCACCGTTAAAGCGGCCGACCTGGAGCACCGGCGTAAGATCAATTTCAATATTGGTAAATACAATGCGGTGGTACCGAAGGGAAAGGAACAATTTGCCAATGTGCACCTGGCCAGGGAACGGGCCAAGAACCTGAAATGGCGTGCCATTGAAACACTGGACCAGCAACTGGAAGAATTTGAACTCAATTTTACCAGGCGGGGCGGCAAAGTGATATGGGCCGAGAACGGTGAGCAGGCCATTGAAGAAATATTGAAGATATGCCGGGAGAAGAATTGCAGGTCGCTGGTTAAGAGCAAGAGCATGGTGACCGAAGAGATCCACCTGAACGATGCCCTGGAAAAGAACGGCATTGAAAGCATTGAAACCGACCTCGGCGAATATATCCAGCAATTAGACGGAGAACCACCTTACCATATTGTGACCCCGGCCATGCACAAGAGCAAGGAAGATGTGGCCCGGCTCTTCAATAAAAAATTAGGCACCCCCATTAATTTCACCCCTGAACAACTGACGTTGAAAGCAAGGGAAGTGTTACGGGAGAAATATGTGCAGGCCGAAGTGGGTGTTACCGGAGCCAACTTTCTCATCAGCGATATCGGCGGTATTGCCGTTACCGAAAATGAAGGCAATGCAAGACTGAGCTGTGCTTTTCCAAAAACCCATATAGCCATTGTGGGTATTGAAAAGATGATCCCCTCCATAACGGATCTTGGTTTATTCTGGCCCTTACTCTCCACGTTTGGTACCGGGCAGAAGATCACCGTGTATAATACCATCATTACCGGGCCAAGGCAGGAGAATGAAACAGATGGACCGGAAGAAATGTATGTGATACTTTTAGACAACGGCCGCACCAACATTCTGCAAAACCCAAAACAACGGGAAAGCCTGTACTGCATACGCTGCGGCGCCTGCCTGAATGCATGTCCCGTTTATAAGAACATAGGCGGCCATGCCTATGGCGTTACTTACAGCGGCCCCATCGGCAGCGTGATCACACCGCACCTGCAGGGCATGGATGAATTCAAACATTTAAGTTATGCTTCATCCCTTTGTGGCAATTGCACGGAGGTTTGTGCCGTAAAGATCAATTTGCATGAACTGCTGCTGGAGAACCGGTACGAATCCGTGGAAGAAGGATTGACCAGCTTCACCGAAAAGATGGCCTGGAAAGCATGGCGTATTGCCAGCCTGAAAAGAGGCCTGATGAACCTGGGAAGCGGTAGCCTGAAGAACAAAGTGGTGAATGGGATGTTCAAAGGCTGGAAAGAAAACCGCAGCGACCTGAACTTCAGCCAAAAGACCTTTAACCAGATGTGGAAAGAGCGGTACAAAAAATAAAATCTTTCATTTGTGTTTGGTGAGGATCGTGGCCGGTGAGGACACCGGCCACGGAGGACCGCCGTGGTTGGTGTCCTCACCAACCACTCCCGGTGCTGGTCGCCGTGGCTGCTGTTCCATCGGTCACTCCTGGTAAATCATGAATTAGCCCACTCTGCCGGAACTTTTTTCTTTTGTGTAAGAATGGTATTGATCTGTTCCCGTATTACCTCGCCAAGGCTGCAGTATATCTGCTCTTCGCCGTGGCCGGTGTCCTCACCGGCCACTCCTGGTAAATTATGAATTAGCCCACTGTGCCGGAACTTTTTTCTTTTGTGCAGGAATGGTATTGATCTGTTCCCATATTACCTCGCCAAGGCTGCAGTATATCTGCTCTTCGCCGTGGCCGGTGTCCTCACCGGCCAATCCTGGTAAATCATGAATTAGCCCACTGTGCCGGAACTTTTTTCTTTTATGCAGGAATGGTATTGATCTGTTCCCATATTACCTCGCAAAGGCTGCAGTATATCTGCTCTTCGCCGTGGCCGGTGTCCTCACCGGCCACTCCCGGTAAATCATGAATTAGCCCACTGTGCCGGAACTTTTTTATTTTGTGCAGGAATGGTATTGATCTATTCTCATATTACATCGCCGAGGCTGCAGTATATCTGTCATTTTATTTTTAAAGAATTGATGGAAGTTGATTTTTCAATAACCATCGACCCGGAGGAATTCAGGAACTACCAGGGCGTAAAGATCAATTACAGTGATGCGGATATTCATTCCGCCGGGGGCGTGAACGCATTTAATATACAAGGCAACAGTTTATTGTTTGATGAGATAATCATCCGGCAGGAGGTCATCTGCTTTGAGGTGAATGGCAGCAAAGCCTTTTTCAGAACACATAATTCGGATCTTCCCTTCGATATTTTTGCGGCTTCCTTTTACCTGCTCACCCGGTATGAAGAATACCTGCCGCATGAAAAAGACATGTACGGAAGGTATGCCCACCAGAATTCACTGGCTTTTAAAGAAGGTTTCCTGGACATGCCATTGATCAATATCTGGGTGAAGGCGTTTGCAGAAAAACTAAAGGAGAAATTTTCAATATTCAATGCGCAGTTTACGAATTTCCGTTTTCAACCAACCTATGATATTGACATAGCTTATTCGTACAGGCACAAGGGCCTGCTGAGAAATATCGGTGGTTTCATCAAATCCCCTTCGGCAGAAAGAATACGTGTACTGGCCAGATCGGTGCAGGACCCTTTTGATTCCTATGAATGGCTGCACCGGTTACACCAGCGTTATCATTTGCAACCGATTTATTTCTTCCTGGTTGCAGAAAAGAATGGCCAATACGATAAGAATATCCTCCCGCATAAAGATGCCGTCTGGAAGCTGGTAAAGCAACATGCAAAAAAATATTCCATCGGCCTGCATCCTTCCTGGCAAAGCGGGGATACTCCTTCCCTCCTAAAAAAAGAAAAGGAACTGCTGGAAGCCATGGCCGATGGCGGTCGGGGCGCTTCCAGCGACCTGAACGCCATCAGCAGGTCACGCCAGCATTATATCCGTTTTAACCTCCCGGGGGAGTACCGTAAACTGGTTGAAGCAGGGATCACCGACGATCACTCCATGGGCTATGGCAGCATCAACGGGTTCAGGGCCTCCGTTGCATCATCCTTTTACTGGTACGACCTGGAGAAGGAAGAGCAGACTGAATTGAGGGTTCATCCCTTTTGTTTCATGGATGCCAATGCGTATTACGAACAAAAGCAATCGGTCCGGCAAACGGCTGATGAACTGCTGCACTATTCATCCGTTTGCAAAGAAGTGAATGGCACCCTTACCAGTATCTGGCATAATAATTTTTTAGGTACCGCAAAGGAGTTTACCGGGTGGAAAGAATTGTATGAAAAATTCATAGCTCTGGCTCAGCAATGATCTTCTCCCGGTTGCGCTTTATGCTGTAATTCACCAGGAACACCCCGATCAGGGTTACAATGGCCCCCACAGGATATTCATGGTTAGCTTCTCATCCAGCACAATGGCGGCGGTTACCATGGCCACCAGCGGGTTGATATACGCATATAAAGAAGACAATGCAGCGGGCAGTTTTTTCATGGAATAGATGAATGCAACAAATGCCAGTAAAGAACCGGCCAGCACCAGGTATGTGATGGCCACCCAGGACCTGGTTGTTATATTTTGCAGGGCAACAGCCGGTTGAAACAGGTTTGCAACCACAAAAAGTATCGCCGAACTGATAAGCATTTGCCAGCCGGTGGCATAATAGGGATTCATGTTCAGTTTATTCCGTACAATGAAAATGGTACCCACACTCCACGACAGCATGGCGATAACAGAAAGCAGCACACCAAATAAAAAACCCTCGGGGTGATGCTGAAATGCACTTTCGTAAAATACAATGCCGATGCCGGTTATGCCAAGCAACAACCCGATGAATGTAATGGTATTCAGGTTGCGGTTCCTGAAAAAAAGCATTTCAATGATAACTACACTCAACGGGTACAAGGCGCCTATTAAAGCGCTTAACCCTGTTGGGATATAATTCAGGCTCCAGGTGCTTAACCCGTTTGCCATCACAAACATCAGTATGGCCATCATCAGCAGCCAGCCAAACTGCTTACGGGTAGGGAACCCGATCTTTTTATAGAACAGGAAGAACAAAACAAAAAAGCTGCCCCCGAAAAACTGGCGGATGGAAGCCATCTGAAGGGCCGGCATATCTGTAACAGCAATCTTACTGGCAACCCAGGTGGTGCCCCACACTATGCTGGTAATGCTTAGTGCAAGATATCCCCCGGCCTTCCCTTTAGGTAAATTTTTGCTGATGTTCATTTACTTGCGGTACTTAATGTTTAAAATGACGGAGCCCTGTTATCACCATGGCCAGCCCATTGGCTTTGCAGTAATCAATTGAATCTTTATCACGGATGGATCCCCCGGGCTGAATAAAAGCACCGATGCCTGCTGCATGTGCGATCTTCACACAATCATCAAAAGGGAAAAAGGCATCGCTTGCCAATACGGCGCCGTTCAGGTCAAAACTGAACTGCTTTGCTTTTTCCATCGACTGCCGCAATGAATCGATCCGGGATGTCTGACCACAACCCTTACCGATCAGCTGTTTGTTTTTCACCAGCGCAATGGCATTGCTCTTTAAATGCTTGCAGACAATATTGGAAAATACCAGGTCCTCTTTTTCTTTTGCAGATGTTTCTCTTCCTCCCGCTTCTTTCCATTCGGTATAATTGCCCAGGTCCGTTCCCTGTACCAATACCCCGTTTAAAACAGACCTGTACTGATCCGCATTTGCAGAATGTTTTTTCTGCTGCAGTAATATCCTGTTCTTTTTTGACCGGAGGATCTTCAATGCCTCTTCATCATAAGCCGGGGCGATCAGTACTTCAAAAAATATTTCATTGATGGCATCGGCGGTTGCTTTATCAACAGCCGCATTACAAACCAGCACACCGCCAAAGGCGCTTTCCGGGTCTCCGGCCAGGGCGGCATCCCAGGCTTCTTTTACCGTTTTCCTTGCTGCAATGCCACACACATTGGTATGCTTGATGATGGCAAAAACGGTTTCCTTAAATTCTGCAATGATCTGCACCGCAGCATCCACATCCACTAAATTATTATACGAAAGCTCCTTGCCATTCAGCTGGTTGAACAATTCATCGAGGTTGCCATAGAAAACACCCTGCTGGTGTGGGTTTTCGCCATAGCGCAGGATCGTCTTCTGCTTATTAAAGGGATCGATGAACCCGGTGCTGTTAAAATAATTGGAGATGGCAATATCATAGCCGGTACAAACATCGAATGCTTTAATGGCAAACATGCGGCGCTGCGCAAGCGTTGTTTCCCCGTTTTGGGTATTCAATATTTCTTCCAGCAGCGCATAATCCTTTTTTGCTGCAACCACTGTAACAGCAGCATGGTTCTTTGCTGCAGCCCGTATCATGGATGGGCCGCCGATATCGATCTTCTCAATGATGAGTTTTTCGGCCTCCTCCTGACCTCCTCCAAAAGAGGAGGAAGAAACCTGCGCTACTGTTTCTTCAAACGGGTAGAGATCAACGATCACCAGGTCGATCTCCGGAATTTTGTATTGTTCCATCTCAGCCACATGCTGCGCATCATCCCGTTTACCCAATATTCCCCCAAAAACAGAAGGATGCAATGTTTTAACACGGCCCCCTAAAATAGACGGGTAGGTTGTTAATGATTCAACCGGCACACAGGGCACCTGGAGATCTTCAATGAATTTTTGTGTTCCGCCGGTGGAATAAATGGTTACCCCCAACCGGTTCAGCTGCTGTACAATATTCTCCAGTCCATCTTTATAAAAAACGGAAATAAGCGCCGACTGAATTTTCTTCTGCATGTGTGGTGATTGAAGTGAATTGCCCCGAAAATCTGGGCCTGTAAATCAATTTCAGCGGCAAATTTATGGTATTTTGATCTCCCGGGGGGGTCATTGTTGAGGCCGGTAGTGTATCAGTTTGAAAAAATAAATGTCAGCCTGAGCCTGTCGAAGGCGGTTTATCAGTACGATCAGCTTCGACATCCCGATAGCTATCGGGACAGCCTGACAGGATTTGTGGTTTAAAATTTTCAAACTGATACACTACCTGCGGCCTGAACCCTGTCGGCAGAAAAAGATCCTGTTGATCATAAACAGGAATCAATGCGTGGAGAAAGAAATCTGGGCCCTTGAATTACGCAGTATTTCCTGTGGATTATTCCCGGCATTCAACGGTCTTGTATTACCCAGTCCTTTAACAAAGTCGATCCGTGACAGATCAACATGGCGGGACAAAAGGTAGTTCTTAACGATCAGGGCCCTTTCTGTTGACAGGCGTTCGCAGACCTGGCTGATGCCTTCGGTTTTGTATGCATGCCCTTCAATGGAAATGGTCAGAGAGGGATCTCCGCTTAAAATATTTATAACACTATCCAATACCTTATAGCTTGTTGTAAAAAGGTTCGACTGCAGTGGTTCAAACGGTACAACCACAAAACCCCTGTTGGGACAACCGTCTTTATCTATGTAGCCAAACTCATCCGGGCATTTATCGTTGGTATCAGCAATCCCATCTCCATCCCGGTCGGCGATGATGATCTTTTCAGGCAGTGCAGGATAATTGAGTGTGATCTCGGCCCGGCAGTTTATCTTAAAACCATCCTTGTCGGTACCCTGGTATAAGGATTTTGTTTTACCATGGCCTGTTACAGAAATGATCTTGGTATTGTCCACCCCCCTTCCCAGTATATATGTTTGAATGAATAATGCCCGGTTAAGGGAGAGATAATAGCAGATGGTATCGCTGCCTTCATCTTTATACGCATAGCCGTCGATGGAAATGGTAACTTCCTTGTTCTTTTTCAGGATGGCAATAACGCTGTCCAGCACATCAAACGTAAACGTATGATAGAGGGCCGATTGCTTATAGTCGAACCGTATCAATACCGTATCCCTGGTCTTACCGGGAATGGAATGGCCTGCCTTTACACCCTTAACAACAGTACCGGCTAAAAATGAGGAACAGCACGCAAACAACAACAAGATCACCAGCAGCCGGGTAGCATTCATTCTTAAAAATTTAATGACAGTGCAAATTTAGCTGCTCCCTGCCAAACGAAAAGTAATTTGGTCAAATTAACAGGAAATTAAAGATGCAACTTACATGCCAATATCCAGTATGAATGCACCCTGGCCTGGAATGGAATGGCCCTGTACATTCAGCGAACTGCACTCTTCCAGCCATTTTTCAATTTTCCAGGAAGGATTTGAAGCATCAAAAACAAATTGGCTGCAATTGAAAACAGCGGTTAGCTGTGAGATATGCAGCCGGGGATCTTTTGAGATGACAACAAGATCAACCTTTGGTTTTGGCTGAATGGGTACTGCCCGGAAGGATCCATTGATGACCACAACTCTCCTGTCAAAGAACTGGTAAAAGATCCCGCGGTGGAAAAGGTCATTCATCGGATCCACCCTTTTGTTCAGTTGCATGGATATTCTCCCGGGCTTCAGGTGAAAGTTCTGCAGGAGCCCGTCTTCGAGCAAAACACGGTCGCCGATGAACCGGTAGCGGGTGCCGCTGACAAAATCGATGGCCTGGTGCCGGGGTACATTGTAAACGATTATCTTTTGTTGCTTCCCTACCTGCCATTCATTATACGTGAGAATGGCAGTAAAAATCAAGAGGCAGATCAACCCGGACTTAAAAAGGTTTTTGTTTTTTGTCATCAGCCAGGCACTGAAACCTGTCACCACCGCATACAGCAGCCAGGTGGTAAGCGCCGTAGCCGGTATCTTATCCCATAC
Organism: Chitinophagaceae bacterium; assembly: GCA_016710165.1. Taxonomy (NCBI): domain Bacteria; kingdom Pseudomonadati; phylum Bacteroidota; class Chitinophagia; order Chitinophagales; family Chitinophagaceae; species Chitinophagaceae bacterium. The sequence continues at coordinate 2,000,723 of JADJLJ010000001.1, forward strand.
CGCAAAGGGTAATTCATTTATCCGGAGAATGATCTTATTCATTACCCAAACCAAACCGGCCACCAGTTTACCAAGCCAGGCGCCTAAAAACGGCACCCAGGATAAAGCCACCAATGCGATCTCTGCATAGAGGATAATGGCGGACAACGGAACCGCAATGATGTTCGTAATGAGAAACAGATTCGGGAACTGGTGAAAATAATAAATACAGGCCGGGAATGTGAGCAGTTGTGCCGCCGTGGAAACCGCCATCAACTGCCAGACCTTATCCAGCCATTTATTTTTAACATAGAAACAATTGTAAAGGGGTCGTTGAAATACCACGATGCCAACTACGGCCAGGTACGACAGCTGAAAACCAACATCCCACAAATAATAGGGGTCGTAACAGAGCATTGCAAATGCTGATGCTGCCAGTGAACTGAATATGGATGATTGTTTTTCCATAAATGCCTTACCAAGTGCAATGAATGTGAACATGACCGCAGAACGTATGACCGAAGCAGCGCCCCCCGTGAGCAGGGAGAATAACCAAAGGCAGGTTAAGATCAAAATGGCCTGAACCCGTTTTGAGTCTTTAATAAAAGGCAGCCTGGCAAACAGCCAAACCAGCATCACGTATATCAACCCCAGGTGCATACCGGAAATAGCAATGATGTGCACCACGCCGGTATTGCTGTAAGCCTGCACCAGGTCCTTATCCAGGTCGTTGGTATAGCCGATCAGCAAGGCCTCGGCAATGCCCAGTTCATCGCGGTTGCTGCCGGGATGACCAGCCCCTACTCTTTTTCGTAAAACAGACAGCACATATTCCCTTGCATCAAAAATGAATTGTTGCAGCCGGCTGGCATGTTCACTTTTATCGTTTGTTTTAATCCAGTCCTTCTCCTTTAAAAAAACAGTATGAAAGGTCTGTTGAAAAGCAGCATAGCGCTGGTAGTTAAAAGCGCCGGGGTTACCGGAATTCTTTATGGGCTGAAGCGCTTTTTGAATCAGTATCCTGTCGCCATATTTCAGGTCATGCTCAAAACTGTCCTTTGAAAAATAAAGCAATAGTTTTCCTTTACACGGAATGAGATCATCCTTTCGCATAACTGCTTCCACAATGGCTTCTGCCTTAAAGGACCTGTTTTTCTCAACCAGTGGTTCGTCAAGGCGGACCAACAGGAGGCTCCCGTTCTGATACTGATTCCCATACCAACGCTTATCATGCCGGGTATCTTTCTGCCAGGTGATCAATAAACCAACGCCAACCAGCATCAGGTGAATGATAAAACCCTGCATCGGCTGAAATTTAAACCGCAGTGATACAGGAAGCAGGAAAAACAAAAGAAGGGCAAGGCTGAAGGAAATCAAAGCAACCAGGATCACCTGCAGGGAGATCTGCAACTGCCATTGGAGGAGAATGCCTGCAATGAATGGCAGCAGCAAACGCAATACAGGCGCTTTCTTCCAAACGGGTATGCCGTAAGTGGGGGACATGCGGCAAAATAAATACAGGTGTAAGGTTCCGCCACGATTTATTTCCCGTTAAAATATGTTTTTAGCCTGCTGCCGCCGGCCAACAGGATGGAAGACAACGATAAGCCTTATGGCATGGCCACCAAAAGCGACATGAGGAACTAACCCGGATGATCCATACGATCAAAGAGTAAATTGCCAGTCTGAAGGCGAGCTTGCCTGCTCCGCAGAAGGGAAAAAAGAAAGCATGATATTTTTATATCCGGGAGTGAACTTCGCAGCATAAGATGCCTCGTTCCCTGTTTGCCAACAAGGCGGGCTTAGCATGACAGTCCTTTTGTACTACCCGTTAGGAGACTATTTACTCAGGTGCATACTCCGTTCTTTATACAATTGCCTGAAGTAGGGATCCCGCAGGTCCTTGATAAAGCGGATGGCTTCACCCGTGCTTTTCATCTCCGGCCCAAGCTCTTTGTTCACACCCGGGAATTTGTTGAAAGAGAAAACGGGCTCCTTAATGGCAAAGCCGGTAAGCTTTTTCTCGAACGTGAAATCTTTAAGCTTGTTGACCCCCATCATGATCCGGGTGGCAATGTTCAGGTAGGGTATCTGGTATGCCTTGGCAATGAACGGCGTGGTACGGCTTGCCCTTGGGTTGGCTTCAATTACAAACACATTGCCGTCTTTGATGGCAAACTGGATGTTGATGAGCCCTTTGATCTGTAAGGTTCGTGCGATCTTTTCTGCATACTCTTCCATCGTTTGCACGATCAATGGAGACAGGTTGAATTGCGGCAGCACCGCATTGCTGTCGCCGCTATGGATACCGGCTGGTTCAATGTGCTCCATCACACCCATCACATGAAAATCGTCTCCGTCGAAAATGGCATCGATCTCCGCTTCCTGGCAGCGGTCCAGGAAATGATCAATTAATATCTTATTGCCGGGCAAATGTTTTATTAAACTGAGCACCCCTTTTTCCAGGTCTTCGTCATTTATCACAATCCGCATCCGTTGCCCGCCCAGAACATAACTGGGCCTTATCAGCACCGGGTAACCAACCTGGTTGGCAACCTCGATGGCTTCATCGGTATTATACGCGGTGCCGTAATTCGGGTACGGGATCCCGAGTTCTTTCAGCTTGTCGCTGAACCGCCCCCGGTCTTCGGCAATATCCATATTGTCGAATGAAGTGCCGATTATCTTTATTCCTTTTTCATGCAGGCGTTTGGCCAGCTTCAGCGCGGTTTGTCCGCCCAGCTGAACGATCACCCCGTAGGGTTTTTCATGTTCTATTATCTCCCACAGGTGTTCCCAGAACACCGGTTCAAAATAAAGTTTGTCGGCAATGTCAAAATCGGTGGAAACGGTTTCGGGATTGCAGTTGACCATGATGGCTTCGTAACCGGATTCTTTGATGGCCTGCAGACCGTGTACACAGCAATAGTCGAACTCGATGCCCTGGCCGATCCGGTTGGGGCCGCTGCCCAGCACGATTATCTTCTTTTTACCGGAAACGATGCTTTCATTGCTTACCAACCTGTTTTCATTAGCCGGTTCATTCTCAAACGTAGAATAGAAATAAGGCGTCTTTGCTTCAAACTCGGCACTGCAGGTATCTACCATCTTGTACACCCGGGTAAGTCCCATCGCTTTTCTTTTTTCATAAACCAGCTCTGCATCTTCCTCCTTCATAATGTTTTTAAGCTGTTCATCGCTGAATCCAAGCAACTTCGCTTCTCTTAATAATCCTTCCGGCAGGGTATTCAGATCATACTTAGCGATCTCTTTTTCACAATCGCATATCTTCTGTATCTGGTAAATGAACCAGCGGTCGATCTTGGTGCTTTCGCAGATGCGTTTAATGCTGGCTCCCGCCATGAGGGCGTCTTTGATCCGGAATATCCTGTCCCACTTGGGGATCTTGATGTACTCCAGTAATTCTTCGGTATGCATCAGGCTTTTGCCATAATAACCAAGTCCCACCACATCATTCTCCAGGCTCTGGCAGGCTTTCTGCACCGCCTCGGCAAAGCTTCTTCCGATCCCCATCACTTCCCCCACGCTCTTCATCTGGAACCCGAGTGTATCCTTTGCCCCTTTGAACTTATCAAAATTCCAGCGGGGGATCTTTACGATCACGTAGTCCAGTGCCGGTTCAAAATAAGCAGATGTTGATTGGGTGATCTGGTTCTTTAATTCATCCAGGTTATAACCGATGGCAAGCTTTGCAGCAACTTTTGCAATGGGATAACCGGTGGCTTTACTTGCCAGGGCCGACGAACGGCTGACCCTCGGGTTGATCTCCACCACGATCAGTTCTTCTGTTTTCGGGTTGAGTGCAAACTGGACATTACATCCCCCTGCAAAATTTCCCAGGTTACGCATCATGGAGATCGCCGTGTTACGCATGTGCTGGTAAGCGGTATCACTCAACGTCATGGCCGGTGCCACGGTAATGGAATCACCGGTATGCACCCCCATGGGGTCGAAATTCTCAACCACGCAAATGATGGCAACATTATCTTCATTATCCCTTAAAAGTTCCAGTTCAAATTCCTTCCATCCCAGCACGGCTTTTTCAACCAGCACTTCATGTATGGGACTTGCAGTAAGGCCTGCATTCAACGCCTCATCCAGTTCTTCTTTATTAAAAACAATGCTGCCCCCCGTTCCTCCCAGCGTAAAGGAAGGACGAAGTACCAGCGGGAAACCGATCTGCTGGGCAAATTCCTTTCCTTCCAAAAATGAGTTGGCAATTTTTGCCGGGCATACAGGAATATTCATTTCTATCATCCACTGGCGGAATTTTTCCCTGTCTTCCGCCTTGTCGATGGCTTTAATATCCACGCCTATCAGCCGGACACCATATTTTCCCAGATACCCAGTTCATCCACTTCCTTGCACAGGTTGAGGGCTGTTTGTCCGCCCATGGTTGGTAAAACGGCGTCGATCTGATTTTCCTCCAGTATCTGCTCCACACTTTCCACAGTAAGTGGCAGGAGGTAAACCCGGTCGGCCATCATGGGGTCGGTCATAATGGTGGCTGGGTTACTGTTGATCAGGATGACCTTTACACCTTCTTCCCGTAGTGAACGGGCTGCCTGGGTACCGGAATAGTCAAATTCGCAGGCCTGGCCGATAATGATGGGGCCCGAACCTATGATCAAAACCGATTGAATGGAATTATCTTTTGGCATACGCAGAATTGCCGGTTATGTGGCGTGCAAAAGTAATTGTTAATGATGTAAATAAAAAACCCGGCGGGAAACACCGGGTATAATAGTTTTGAACGTGAACATCTTATTTATTGATGGGTATCCTTACATCCCACGCACCCTGTTCAAAAAACTCAATATCTATCATGGTATTGCCAAAATTGAATATGGCCCGGAAAGGGAAGATAATACCCCGGAAAGTGGTTACTTCTTTATTGGTAAGCGCATTGGTGGATTTACTTACATAGGAGCCCCGGGTTACCTGGTGTGCCGTCATGGTAGAACTGGTCTGAAAAGTACCGGATGTAAGGGTAGCCCCGCTAACCAGGTTTTCCACCGTAACGCTGAGTGAAAAATCCTTGTCGTTCATCTTTGATACCTCCACCCTCCCGATATCGGTGGTAACATTATTGATAACATAGGGATTTTCATATTCACCGCGGTAATTCCCTTTTTTCCAATAACCCGTTATAAGTGATTCCTTCCCGTTCTCAAACCGGTGCAACTCACCTTTACCCTCTTTCAGTCCTTTTTTCCAGCTCCCGTAATAATAATCGCCGTTGGCCCAGGTATACTTGCCTTTTCCTTCGGGTAGCCCGCCTTTGAATTCACCTTCGTACGTATGGGCCCCTACTGCTTTTCCACTGCCGCTTGCCTTGCCATTGCTGCATTCCCCCGCGTAGGTCCCTTTTATGGAATCAAGCAGCACTTTGCAATCGGGGTTTTGAGCGGAAAGGACCTGGGCTGAACAGATCACAAGCAGACTGATAAATACCTGTTTCATGGCAGTTGTTTTAGATTAAGTGTTGTTTAAGCGAATATGAGTAATTTTATGCCCTGTTGATTGCATTTTTTTCTAACCGGATAAAAGTAACGATTCTGAAAATACGGGGATTACATAAGCTGCTCATACTTTTGTTAATTTCCCCCTGTTCTTTTTCCCAGCCATCGCCCTTGTATCCCAAAGGATATTTTATCTGGCCACTGGACATTACCCCGGAGATCGTAGCCAATTTCGGGGAGCTGAGAAACAATCATTACCATATGGGGCTGGACTGCCGTACTGCACAAAAGCAAAACCTGCCTGTGTTTGCTGTAGCAGAAGGTTATATTGCCCGGGTAAAGATCGAACCCCTGGGATATGGCAGGGCAATCTATATAGATCATCCAAACGGGTTTACGACCCTTTACGCACATTTGAATGAGTTTTTTCCCGAACTGGAAAGGTATGTGAAGGAGCAGCAGTACAAATTAAAAAACTGGAGCGTTGACCTTACTATCCCCTCAAACCTCTTCCCGGTTGAAAAATGTCATTTCATAGCCTACAGTGGCAATACAGGGGCATCGCAAGGGCCGCATGTGCATTTTGAGATACGGGAGACCAGGACGGAAAAAGTACTGAACCCCTCTTTATTCGGCATGCCGGTTCCCGACACCCTGCCACCGGATGTTTACCGGCTTGCCGTTTATGACCGGAACATCAGCACCTATGAACAGAACCCAAAACTTTACCCGCTCAAAAAATTAAACGGCGTTTACAGAACAACGCCGTCGCTGATCGAAGTCAATACAGACAGGGTAAGCTTCGGAATTACGGCTACCGACCGCTGCAACGGCTCTTCAAACCGCAATGGGATCTATGAGGCCTTTTTGTATGACAGTGGAAAAATGATCACGGGTTTCCGGATGAACAACATTGGTTATGATGAAACCCGCTACCTGAATGCCCATATTGATCATAAACTGAAAAGCAGCGGCGGACCTTATGTTCAGCACTTGTCCCAATTGCCGGGATACAAAGACGGCATTTATCTAAGACCGGGAAATACCGACCTGGTTCTTTTGAACGACAGCAGTACAAGGGGAATGAAAATAACCGTGACGGATGCAGATGGAAACAGTTCGGAACTGATCTTTGACATCAGACAGAGCATAAAAGAAGAAGTGAAAAGAACAACATCCCCGGTTTTGAATGCCGGGCAGCAATGGTTTGCGCCTGGGATGATCAATGTCTTTGAAAACGAAAATATTTCCTTTTACCTGCCGCCCGGTTGCCTGTATGATTCCTTCCGTTTTGTTTACAGCGAAATAAGACCCAAACAGGACAACCCGGTTTACCAGCTGCACAACGTCAGCATTCCCCTGCATAGTTATTTTCCGCTCAGCATGAAAGCATCCACCACATTACCCGGCAAAATGGTGATGCACCGCTTTGCAAACGGACGGCATGACTATGCCAAAGCCGAGCCGGTAAAAAATGGAAGTCAAGAAGGATGGTTCCGGGCCTCTTTCCGGGAGTTTGGAAGTTTCCAACTGCTGACCGATACGCTTCCTCCATCCATAAGGCCTTTAGGTTTTAAAGAGGGGATGAATACGGGTAAATTGAAACAACTTGTCTTTGTTATAACAGACAACACCGAAGAAATAAAAGATTTCACAGCAACACTGGATGGTCAATGGCTCCGTTTCAGCAACGACAAAGGCCGCCGGTTCGTTTATGACTTTGATAACATGTGTGCGCCGGGAGAACATGAATTAAAGATCACAGCGGAAGACCAGGTGGGCAACATCACAACAAAGGTTTATCATTTCACCCGGTAGTTAACCAGTTAATTAGTTAATCTGTTAATTCGTTAATTTGTTTATACGGGGTTAATCCTTTAATCTGTTAATTTGTTTATATGGGTCACCCAGTTAACGGATCAACGAATTAACTAATCAACGGATTAACGAATTAACAGATCAACCAATAAACAAATTAACCAGCTACAATGGCAACACATTTAACAGAAGGCAGCAAAGCCCCCTCATTTAAAGGAAAAGACCAGGATGGCAAAACGGTTTCCCTGAGTGACCATAAAGGAAAGAAGGTTGTTCTTTATTTTTATCCGGAAGATGATACCCCCACCTGTACCGTCCAGGCCTGTAACCTCCGGGATAATCATGCCCTGCTGAAAAAAGCGGGTTTTGTTGTATTGGGTGTAAGCCCGGATGAAGAAAAGAAGCATAAGAAATTTGAAGGCAAATACGGATTGCCTTTCACCCTGGTTGCGGACCCCGGTCATACCATTATTGATAAATATGGTGTATGGGGAGAAAAACAGTTATATGGCCGGAAATACATGGGACTGCACCGTACCACTTTTTTGATCGATGAGAAAGGAATTGTTAAAAAGATATTCCTGAAGCCCAGGAACAAGCAGCATGCGGAAGAAATCATACAGGCATGGCAACTTATGGAAGAAAAAAAACGTTAAGAGCAAAACAACATTAAAATACATTGTTTATGAAAGTAACGGCCATTATTATTCTTGTTTTTACAGCAGGGTCACTCTTCGTTTCATGCAGCAAAAGCAGCCCGGGTAACAGTGGGGGAACCGGTGGAGGCATTACTTTCTCCTGTGCCGGCATCAGTCCGAAATTTTCTACAGACGTACAACCGATATTCAATACGGTTTGTTCCATTAACAGCAACTGTCATGCAGCGGGCAGTGCAAATTCCGGTGGCCCTTTTACAACGCATGCTGAAGTATTTGCCAAAAAATCAAATATACGGGCGGCCATCCTTTCCGGCGCCATGCCCCAAAGCGGAACCATATCGCAGGCACAGATCAATGCTTTCATATGCTGGATCGACAGTGGTGCCCCAAACAACTAGGTACTGCTGGCTCCGGGTCATTAAAGCACCCATTCCACTTCCCCAAAATCAAATTGCTGTTCTGGATCACCTGAGGTCATCAACCTGCCTTCTGCCGAAACCCCTTTTATCGCTGTGGTAAAATTGCTGCCCCCCTTTTTTAACATGACCTGCCTGTTCAACCGGTACAGGTTCCTGTTATACTCTTCCAGGAGGTCTTTATCAGCCCCTTTATTCAGGGCCGAACTGTTTTTCATAAGCAGGTCATAGAGTTCTTTTGCCAGGGCAATGGCATCAAATGCCTTCCCGGTGACCTGCCGCAGCGACACGGGGTTTTGCAGTGAATCATCAAAAACCACCTGGTTGATGTTCATCCCGATCCCGACAACGGCCCATTTCCAGGTCTTGCCATGAAATACATTTTCAATCAGTACCCCTCCTGCCTTCCTGTCACGCCAATACAGGTCATTGGGCCATTTGATTTTTGTTTCATCGCCGGCATATTTTGAGAAAAGGTCAAAAACGGCCAGGGCTACAGCCGCACTCAGTAAAAACTGCTGCTGGCTGTTAAAGCGCCCGGGCTGCAGTACAATACTCATGATTATGTTGCTGCCTTTTTCTGTTTTCCAGGCCTTTCCCCGTTGCCCCTTTCCGGCCGTTTGATCGTTGGCAAACCAGGCCATTCCATGGTTTGCCAGTCCGGCATGCACCTTCTCCATGGCATAGTTGTTGGTACTGTCCACCGTATCTACTATTTTGAAAAAACCGCCTGCGGGCATAATGAATCAAATGGCAAAGAAGTGTTACTTTTGCGATTATTTGCAAGCTACAAGCTACTTTGTAAAAAAACAATAACAAACAGGCTTTGCAGCGGGATAAATGACCGCGGCAGGCAAAAAAAAATAAAAACAGTACCGCATTTGAACAATTTGAACGCATTAAATACCCGTAAAAAGAGCAGCATAGTACGATTAACGAGAAACAGTAAGATCTTCAAAACAATCATTCATGCCATCGAGGAGAAAAAAGGTGAAAAGATCGTAAGCCTCGACCTCCGTAAAATACCCGAAGCCGTGGCCGATTTTTTTATAATTTGCCAGGCTGGCAATACTACCCAGCTGAAAGCCATTGCAGATTTTATTGAAACAGATCTGAAAGAAAAATGCGGGGAAGTGGCCTATAAACACGAGGGCAGGCAGGCACAACAATGGATCCTGATCGACTACGTGAATATCGTTGTTCATGTAATGATGCCTGAACCAAGAAAATTTTACCAGCTGGAGGAAATGTGGAGCGATGCCCCCATGATGGAACATAAATAATTACACGATTTAAAATAACAATCTGATACGTCCGTCTGTTATATAAAGCCTGAAGTAACAGAACCAGTAAGTACCCAAAATGGCAAAAAACAATATGAGTCAAGACAATAACAGAAAATACAATCCGGATAATATTCCTCCGAAAGGAGATGACCCCCAGAAGCGGAAACCCCGGTTCAATATCTACTGGGTATACGGGATCATCTTCCTGTCCATTGTGGGCTGGAACCTGTACCGGGGCGTAACCAATGCCGGCATTGAGACAGACCAGCAGAAATTTTATGCGATGGTGCTGCAGGGCGATGTAACCAGGATCAAAACGATCCGCAATAAGAAGATTGTACGGGTATTCATCAATAGCGACAGCTTAAAAACAAAATCCGGCTTATACAGGCAGTTACTGAACACCAAACCGGAAGAAAAAAATTATGAAACGGCTGTGAATATCAAGGCCGATCAGCCGCAGCTTTATTTCAGCATCATTGATGACAAGACCTTTGCCGATCAAATGGGTGAATTCTATAAAAAGAACCCCGGCTTAAAAGAGATCGCCGACAGCCCTGCTGATGAAGACCAATGGCTCGGCCAGCTGATAACCACCTTACTTCCGCTCCTGTTAATAGCCTTACTCTTCATCATGATGATGCGTAAGGTGGGTGGGCCCGGTGGCGGCGGTGGACCCGGTGGTATATTCAGTATCGGGAAATCAAAAGCAACCTTGTTTGAAAAAGGCACCCGGGTTAATATAAACTTTGGTGATGTGGCCGGCCTTGATGAAGCAAAGGTGGAAGTGATGGAGATCGTTGACTTCTTAAAGAATCCAAAGAAATATACAGCCCTTGGCGGTAAAATTCCAAAGGGTGCATTACTGGTAGGCCCTCCGGGCACCGGTAAAACATTGTTGGCAAAAGCGGTTGCCGGGGAAGCACAGGTTCCTTTCTTCAGCCTGAGCGGAAGTGATTTTGTGGAAATGTTCGTAGGCGTTGGCGCCAGCCGTGTCCGTGACCTGTTCAAACAGGCCAGGGAAAAAGCGCCTTGTATAATCTTTATTGATGAAATTGACGCCATAGGAAGGGCCAGGGGAAAGAACATGATGATGAGCAACGATGAAAGAGAAAATACCCTCAACCAGCTGCTGGTGGAAATGGATGGTTTTGGAACCGATCTCGGCATCATTATCCTTGCAGCCACCAACAGGCCAGATGTATTGGACAGCGCCCTGTTGCGCCCGGGCCGTTTCGACAGGCAGATCTCTATTGACCGTCCCGATCTGGTTGGCCGTGAAGCTATTTTTAAAGTTCACCTGATGCCAATTAAAGTTTCGCAAACGCTGGATGTTCATAAACTCGCTGAACAAACACCCGGTTTTGCCGGAGCAGATATTGCCAACGTTTGTAACGAAGCAGCCCTCATCGCAGCCCGTAAGGGAAAAGATGCAGTGGACATGAGTGATTTCCAGGATGCCATTGACCGTGTGATCGGCGGATTGGAAAAAAAGAATAAGATCATTTCTCCCGAAGAAAAAGAGATCATCGCCTACCATGAAGCCGGCCATGCTATCTGCGGCTGGTACCTGGAGCATGCTTACCCTTTATTGAAAGTTACCGTAGTACCAAGGGGAACAGCTGCATTGGGTTATGCCCAATACACACCGAAGGAACAATATCTCTATAATACCGACCAGTTGATGGACCAGATATGTATGACCCTGGGCGGAAGGGCCAGTGAAGACATCTTCTTTGGAAAGATAAGCACCGGCGCCAGCAACGACCTGCAGCAGATCACCAAGATCGCTTACAGCATGATCACCGTATATGGCATGAATGATAAAGTGGGTAACATCAGTTATTACGATCCCAACCAGGAGAATGTGTTCACCAAACCATTCAGTGAAGAAACCGGCAAGATGATCGATGAAGAAGTACGTAAACTGATCGATAATGCGTACCAGATAACCAAGAGGCTGCTGATCGAAAAAAAGGGTGACGTAGAGAAACTGGCAAAGGAATTATTAAAGAAAGAGGTCTTGTTCAAGAGTGATGTGGAAGCATTGATCGGGAAACGCCCCTTTGAAGAAAAGAAGGCATTGGATATAGACGAGGCGGATGCGGTGAATGAAGAACCGAAGACAGCAATGCCCGATGAATTAAAGTCCCCACCGGCTATTTAATCATTTCTATGGCGGTAACTCCTGCAAAAGAAAATATTTTAAAACGCATCAGGCAGGCACTGAGTAACCCGGTGCCTTTGCCTTTTCCGCAAAGCGAGGGTACCAATTCTGTTTTCTTACCGGCCGCCGATGACCTGGAAGTTCTGTTTGCACAGGAGTTCACCAACCTGCAGGGTAAGTTTGCGTTTTGCGTTAATGAAGAGGATATGCTTAAACAGGTTCAGCAACTGATCGCGGCAAAAGAATGGACAAAAATTTACTGCAATACCGGCAAATGGAAAGACCCCTTCAGTAATACCATCAACCTGGCAGGATGCGATGCTTCCATCACCGGTTGCGAATACCTGGTAGCCCGTACCGGAACCATCGTAATGAGCGCTGCCCAGCAAAGCGGAAGAACCGTTAGTGTGTATGCCCCCGTTCATATCTGTATCGCTTATACCAGCCAGCTTGTTTACGATGTTAAAGATGCCCTGCAGTTCATAAAAGAAAAATATGCCGGCAATATTCCCTCGCTGATAACTTTTGCTACCGGTCCCAGCCGCACCGCCGACATTGAAAAGACCCTGGTAACAGGTGTACACGGCCCCAAAGAAGTTTACTGCTTCCTCGTAGAAGCATAATTGCATTTTTACAAGTATCTTTATTGCAAGATGAGTACAGAGATTTATAACCTGTTTGTATACGGATCGCTGCGCAGCGGATTCCGCAATCCCGTTTACCAGTACCTCACAAAATATTTTCATTTACTGGGTGAGGCGGTGGTAAAAGGCAAGCTTTACGACATGGGCGAATTTCCCGTGGCCCGGTCAACCAATGATGAAAAATTCATCTCCGGGGAATTATATACAATAAATGACCCCCGTGAATTCTCCTGGGCCATTGGCCAACTGGACGATTACGAAGGATTGAATGCCGAAGAAGGGGAAACGCCTCCTTACAAGCGGGAAGAAGTGATCGCATACCAGGATGGCCGGCCGGTTACCGCCTGGATATACTGGTTCAATGGCAATGTGGATGGCAAACCGGAAATAGAGTCCGGAGATCTGCTGCAATACCTGCAGCAGAAAAACAAACCCTGAAATCATGGAAGCCAGCGGCAATAAAAAGATCTACTTCCTTTCCGATTTTCACCTGGGGGCGCCCGATGCTGCAGCCAGTTTACTCCGGGAGAAAAAGATCATCCGGTTCCTGGATGAGGTAAAATCAACCGCTGCTGAAATTTTCATTGTGGGCGACCTCTTTGATTTCTGGTACGAGTACAAAAAAGTGGTTCCCAAAGGATATGTACGCATTCTGGGCAAGCTTGCCGAATTAACCGATGCCGGCATACCCGTTCATTTTTTTGTAGGCAACCACGACATGTGGATGAAAGACTATTTCCAGGAAGAACTGAACATACCCGTATATTTTGAACCCGTTGCTTTTGAATTCAACCGGAAAAAATTTTTAGTAGGCCACGGCGATGGCCTGGGGCCCGGCGATCACGGCTATAAGTTCATAAAAAAGATATTCCGCAACAAGGCCTGCAACTGGCTCTTTGGGATGCTGCCCCCCTTTATCGGCATGGGTATTGCAAACTATTTCAGTAAAAGGAGCAGGGCGCAAACGGGGCAAAGCAACGAGGTCTTTTTGGGAGAAGACAGGGAATGGCTGATCGCTTATTGCAAGGATGTTTTAAAAAAGGATCATTATGATTATTTCGTTTTCGGCCACCGGCACCTGCCCATTGATTTTGCGCTGAATGCCGGGAGCCGGTATATCAACCTCGGCGACTGGATAAAATATTTCAGCTATGGGGTTTTTGATGGCGAAAATTTAGAACTTAAGTACTACAACAAATGAAAAGATCGGGTATTATAGTTTTTTTTCTGTGCTTCTGTGTTTCTGTGGCAGTCCATGCGCAAAGCGACTCCGCCTTTAAATTCCTTAAGAACATCAAAGGGAATTATTCTTACTTCAATGTTGATAACCTGGATAATATCTACCTCATCACCGGCAATAACCGGCTTAAAAAGATCAATGCAAACGGCGATTCGGTGGCTGTTTTCAATGACGTGAAGCGGTATGGCAATCCGTACTCCATTGACGTGACCAATCCCCTCAAGGTTTTGCTTTACTACAGGAATTTTTCGACCATCGTAACACTCGACCGTTTACTGGCCATCCGTAATACCATCAACCTGCGGACACAGAATATTTTTTTAGTGAACAGCATTACCCTTGCCTACGACAACAACATCTGGCTTTTTGATGAAGAGGATTTTAAACTGAAAAAAATTGATGAACAGGGCAAGCTGATGCAGGAAACCACGGGCTGGAGGCTTTTGTTTGATACCGTGCCCTCTCCCGTAAAGATCGTTGACCGGGATAATTTTGTTTACCTCTACGATCCGGAGAAAGGATTTTACATTTTTGATTACTACGGTGCATTCAAGAACCGGTTGCCTTTTTTGCAGTGGAGCAACGTGGAAGTGTCGGGCAAGACCATGTATGGCTTCAGCGATGGTAAACTGTACAGCTATGAACTGAGTTCCCTACAGTTAAAAGAATACAAACTTCCCGCCTTCTTTGGAGAGTACCTTGCCATCAAAGCGATGAACCGCAAAATTTACCTGTTAAAAAATGAAGGGATCGATGTGTATGAGATCCGGTAGATGAAATTTATTGGTTCAGGATATCCACCAGCTCCTTATCCCACTTACCTGTTTTTCCATACTCCACCACGCGGCCGATCTCTTTTCCTTCTTTCATGACAATGATGGTGGGAACCAATGTTACATTAAATGCGCTGGCAATATTGCCCAGCGATCTTTTTGCCCGGTTCACTCCAAAAAGAGTAACGGCATCATCCGGTATGCCGCTCTTCTCCTGTATCTTAAAGAATTTGGGCAGAACAAACTGCGTGTCCTCACACCAGGTGCCGCCAAAAACCACAAACTGCACCTTGCCCTTTGCCCTTTCAAAAGCATTCAGCGTGGCGGTATCGGGACTGTAATAGCTCTGGCTCTGGTTATACCATTTATATGCCGTATCGTTCTGGATAAGGTATTTATTTACGATGCCCCGCAGTACTTTGATCTCGGGATGTTTTTCATCCGGGCTTATTTCATATTGTGCCTGGCTGTATCCATTCAATGCAAACAGGATGAATAATGATATCGTTGCTGAAAATCTCATGGGAAAAAATTAAGTACACTAAAGTACTGTTGAATGCTGCCTGGCAAAAATCAATTTTGTTAAGGGCTGGTTATAAGTCTGCCTTCAGTTCATTTAAAAAACCTTTCAGTTTCTTAAGGGATTCTATTAACCGGAATTTTTCTTCGGCCTGCTTGTTCTGACTGAGAAACTCCCGGGCGCCTTCCATGGTATATTTACGCTCCCGCAGCAGGTGATAGATCAGCTTCAGGTTCTTAATGTCTTCCGGGCGGAAAAGCCGGTCGCCCTTGCCGTTCTTACGGGGCTTTAAAATATCAAATTCATTTTCCCACAACCGTATCAGCGACTGGTTCACTTTGAACATCCCGGCCACGGTTCCAATGGAATAATAACTTTTTTGAAAAAGGATCTCATCTTCCGGTATCTCGATGAGGTCAATACCGGTATCCATCTCCTTCAGCCGCATGCGTCCCCGGGTTTGTTTTTTATTATCTGTTGCCTTTACCGTAATTTTCTGGGGAGACGGTTTTTCAATAGCAACCGCTTTAACGGCCGGCTTTTCGGCAGCCGGCGCTTCATCAAAAGCGAATGATATCTGGTTAAGTGGCATAATTAAAATTAATCAAAACTTTTGGCACTTCCTGTAGCCGCTATTTTTAATACCTGGGCGTACTGTTCGGCATTCAGGTCATTAAAGAAGAAATAAACCGGGTCAACCGCATTGCCATTGATATGTACCTCATAATGGCAATGCGGCCCCGTACTGGCGCCGGTACTGCCCACCCAGCCGATCACTTCACCCCGTTTTACCCGCTGGCCCCGCCTGGCCTTGATACGCACCATGTGCAGGTACTCGGTCTCGTACCCATAACCATGATTGATGATCACATGGTTTCCCGTGCCGGTACCGTATTCAGCCGTGGTAACAACCCCATCGCCGGTAGCATAGATCGGGGTACCCTGGGGGGCTGTAAAATCAAGGCCGCTGTGCATTTTGGCGATCCCGTAAATAGGATGGATACGCATGCCAAAACCGCTGGCGATCCGGTTAAGTTCCTGGTTGCTCACCGGCTGAATAGCCGGGATACAGGCTAATTTACTTTCCTGGTTGTTGATGAGCTTTTCAATGGCATTATAGCTCTCAAACTGGAAAGCCGCCCTTGCCGATATGTTGTTGAGTGTTTTGGCGATCTCCGTGGCGAGGTCATCGTCCTGTATCAGGTTCACTTTGGCGATCTCTTTTTTCTTCTCGATCAGTTTTGTCCGGGCACTGTCGGTTAACGGGTTGGCCTCAAAAATGGAGCGGTAAACCTGGTTATCCCTTTTCTCCAGTTCGGCCATTTGTTGCTGGAGCAGTTTTGCTTTTTCTGCCAGTGCATTGTAATTGTCCCGTACCATTTCGTATTTCAGCCGGGCCTCCTTATCGGCAGCTTTGGGGAAGAATTTTGTATATGCCGAGATGATAAGCACCGAAGTGACCAGCGCAGCAGAGATAAAACCAAATGCCCGTAACAACTTCACCCGGAACGGGGTCACCAGCTTCTCGTAGCGGAGCGTATGGGTATTATAATAATATTTTATTTTTTTCATGCCAAGCCTTTAACGAGGATATTGTTTTGAACGTCACCCGACCTCAAGGCCTTTCCCTTGCTGCTTGAGGCTGATTTATTACCTTTGCCCACGCCGAACAAAAGTTTACAAATATAGCTTCATAAATCGCAAAAATCAACCCATATAAACAATTGGCATATGATGACGAGCGCTGAGATACGACAACAATTTCTTGATTTTTTTGAATCAAAAGGACATACGATAGTTCCTTCGGCACCCATTGTGATAAAAAATGATCCCACCCTGTTATTTACCAATGCAGGCATGAACCAGTTCAAAGAATTTTTCCTGGGCGATAAAACACCGCCTTACGGCCGGGTGGCCGATACACAAAAATGCCTGCGTGTGAGTGGAAAACATAACGACCTGGAAGAAGTAGGTGTGGATACCTACCACCATACCATGTTTGAAATGCTCGGGAACTGGAGTTTTGGCGATTACTTTAAAAAAGAAGCCATCAGCTGGAGCTGGGAATTGCTTACGGAAGTTTATAAGATCCCTAAAGACCGCCTGTATGCTACCGTATTTGAAGGAGATAAAAAAGAAGGATTGCCTGCATCGGTAATTGCATTGCAAAAATGGAAAGAGTTTTTGCCGGAAGACCATATTGTACATGGTAATAAAAAAGATAATTTCTGGGAGATGGGCGATACCGGGCCATGTGGTCCGTGCAGCGAAATTCATGTGGACTGCCGTTCTGATGAAGAAAGAAAAAAGATCCCGGGAAAAGACCTGGTTAACAAAGACCACCCGCAGGTGATCGAGATCTGGAATAATGTATTTATCCAGTTCAACCGTAAAAAAGACGGAACCCTGGAACCCCTTGCCTCAACCCATGTAGATACCGGGATGGGCCTGGAGAGACTTGTTCGTGTATTGCAGGGTAAATCCTCTAACTATGATACCGATATTTTTACCGGAACGATCGAGGCAACAGGCAAACTGGTAAAAAAAGTATATAAGGGAGATGATTCAAAAGAAAGCATTGCATTCCGTGTGATCGCCGATCATATCCGTGCCATTTCCTTTACGATCGCCGATGGCCAGTTGCCTTCCAATACAGGAGCCGGTTATGTTATCCGCCGTATCTTAAGAAGGGCCGTTCGGTATTATTACTCCTATTTGGATTACAAGCAGCCATTGTTGCACAAATTGTTACCAGTGCTGGCAAAGCAGTTTGAAAATGTATTCCCCGAACTGAACGAGCAATTGGATTTTGTGAGCAAGGTGGTGAAGGAAGAAGAAGATGCGTTTTTGAGAACGGTGGACAAAGGCTTATCGATGCTTAATGAAGCTTCCCGTGACATATCGGGAGAAGAAGCCTTTAAACTCTATGACACGTTCGGTTTCCCTCTCGATCTTACCAAGCTGGTTGCAAATGAAAAAGGATTGAACGTGGATGAGAAGGGTTTCGAAATTGAAATGAAAAAACAAAAAGACCGCTCCCGTGCTGCCACCACGTTAGATACCGAAGACTGGATCGCCGTCCTGAGCGGAGTCGAAGGGAGCGGAGTCGAAGGGAGCGGAGTCGAAGGGACGGATGCCGGATCTGTTGAGCGCAGTCGAAACAACGGCTTTGTCGGATATGATTCCCTGGAAACAAGATCAAGGGTGATAAAATACAGAAAGGTTACGGCTAAAGGAAAAGCGCTGTACCAGATCATATTAGACAGCACTCCTTTCTATGCAGAAAGCGGAGGACAGGTCGGCGATAGTGGCTCCCTCTCCTTTGGAGAGGGCCGGGGTGAGGTCAGAATTACAGATACAAAAAAAGAGAATGATCTCATCATTCATTTTGCAGAAAGCATTGCTGCCGACATGAGTGGCG
This sequence comes from Chitinophagaceae bacterium, assembly GCA_016710165.1. Lineage (NCBI taxonomy): Bacteria > Pseudomonadati > Bacteroidota > Chitinophagia > Chitinophagales > Chitinophagaceae > Chitinophagaceae bacterium. The sequence continues at coordinate 2,019,129 of JADJLJ010000001.1, forward strand.
AAGTAATTGCTAAAGTTGATGCAGCAAGAAGAAAACACATCACGGTTCATCACAGCGTAACCCACCTGATGCATGCCGCTTTGCGTAATGTACTGGGAACCCATGTAGCGCAAAAGGGAAGCCTGGTGAATGAAGAACATCTCCGCTTCGACTTCAGTCATTTTGCAAAGATGAAAGATGAAGAGATCACCGCGGTTGAAAAATCAGTAAATGAAAAGATCAGGAAGAACATTCCGGTAGTGATAAAACTGATGCCCAAAGAGGAAGCAATGAAACTTGGCGCCATGGCTTTGTTTGGTGAAAAATACGGCGATGTGGTACGTGTGGTGATCATGGACCCCGGCTATTCCGTCGAACTATGCGGGGGCACCCATGTGGGCAGCACCGGCGAACTCGGATTGTTCAAAATAAAGAGCGAAGGCGCTGTGGCTGCCGGCGTGCGGCGTATTGAAGCCGTTTGTGGCACTGCAGCAGAGGAATACGTATCGGTGCAATTAGAGCAGATCCGTGTAATCCGTGATCTTTTAAAAAATCCTGCTGATCTTAACAAGTCGGTTGAAAATCTATTGGCTGAGAATTCGGCACAGCAAAAAAGAATCGAAAGCCTGGAAGCAAGACAACTCGTTGGAATACGCAATGAACTGATGCAGAAAGATGAGATCATTGACAATGTGTCTTTCATAGGCGACATCATCGAAGTACCCAATGCTGATTCATTGAAAAAACTCTGCTTCGACATAAAGCATCATGTGCATGATCACCTCGCCGTACTATGCAGCAATATTGATGGCAAGGCCCATGTTGCCATCAGCATTTCCGATACCGTTGTTGCTGCCAAAAATTTAGACGCCGGAAAAATAATCAAAGAGCATGTGGCGGCTTTAATAAAAGGCGGCGGCGGCGGGCAAAAGAACCTGGCTACCGCCGGCGGACAGGATGCCAGTAACCTGAAAGGGGTAATTGAAAAAGTGAGGTCATTATTAGGTTAAGAGAACAAAAGAGACCAGAAGTATCTGTATTTCCCCTTTTTCTCTTTTGCTCTTTTAAGCTCTTAGCTCTATTTACATACGTCATGAATATCATCTTCCAAACTCCCCGTCTCCTCCTCCGCCAATTCACAGAAACGGATGCGCCACTGATCCTGGAGCTCAACAGCGACCCGGAAATTGTAAAGTATGTGCATGAGCCAACGCTGAAAACAATTGAACAGGCAGAAATAATTCTCAACAACAACATCCTGCCCCAATACAAAAACAACCTTGGCCGCTGGGCCATCCATACAAAAAAGGATAATGAATTCATTGGCTGGTGCGGTTTAAAATACCGTCCCGAGCTGGACGAGATCGACCTGGGTTACCGGTTGATGCAGAAAGCCTGGGGTAAGGGCTATGCAACCGAGGCCGCCCGCCATACATTGGATCATGGATTCAGGTTCCTTGATCTTAAACTCATAACCGGCAGGGCACATATAGAAAACACCGCTTCCATCAGCGTACTGGAAAAGATAGGGATGGATTTTATCAGCGAAGGCATCGTGGATGACTGCCCGGTAAGAACCTATACCATGGCCAATCCCCGGTAAACCCCAAAATTTTTGTTAAACCCAAAAATTTATCTGCGAAATTTTTCGTAAATCAAAATTCTTCTCTACATTTGACCTACTAAATATTTCGTACATAAAACAGCGTAGCATGAAAAAACTATTATTGATTACAGCGATAGCGGGCCTCACCTGCCTGAGTTTAGCCGTTAATGCCCAAAACGAGAAAGGCGACAAGGGAGATAAAGGAGACAAAGGCTCAAAAGAAAGCCAGGAGATCATCATCCGCAAAAAAGGCGATAAGGATGCAAAGATCACGGTTGAGATCAGCGGCGACAAAGTGACCATCAATGGTAAGCCACTGGCTGAATTTAAAGACGACCAGGTTACCATCAACCGAAGGAATATCATTATCCGGGATGGGAAAGGCAACCAGCGGTATACATTCTCACCCCGTGACTTTGAAGGGTTAAGCGGCACCTGGAGCGATGACAATGCTGGGAGCAGGGCTTTCCTGGGGGTAACTACTGAAAAAGCGGATGGCGGCGCCCGGATCACCGACATTACCAAAGAGAGCGCTGCAGAAAAAGCGGGACTGAAAGAAGGGGATGTGATCGTGAAACTGGGAGACAGGAATATCGACGGGCCGGATGCTTTGTATGATGCCGTTTCCGGCCAGAAACCAAAAGACGAAGTAAAACTATCGTATAAAAGAGACGGAAAAGAAAGTTCAACCAAAGCTGTTTTAGGCGAAAGGAAGAATTCAGGTGCCATGGCTTATTCTTTTACCGGGCCCGATGGAATGGCAAGGACCTACACGATCCCCCGTGTGAATCCTGCTCCAAAAGTGGAGATGTGGAACGACAGGAATTTCGGAGAAACCTTCCCCAAAATATACAGCCCCGGCCTGGGAGAAACATATAATTACTTTGGCGACATGTATCCCCGCCAGCAAAAGCTGGGCCTGAAGATCCAGGACACAGAAGATGGCAAAGGAGTAAAAGTACTGGATGTAGATAAGGACTCCCCGGCAGAAAAAGCCGGACTGAAAAAAGATGATATTGTTACCGAGATCGGTGGCGAAAAAGTTTCAAATACCGATGAGGCCAGGGAACAACTGCACGATAATGCAGAAAAAGGTTCATACAATATCAAAGCAACCCGCAATGGCAATGCCATGAGTTTTGACATCAAGATCCCTAAAAAACTGAAGACAGCGAATTTATAAGCCGTGAATAAGCATGAAGCGACTGCCTTGGTCATACTACCGGGGCAGTTTTTTATTATGTCATTTAACATTCCCTTTCCGCAGCGGTAAATCCCTCTGCCTCGTATTTCTTACCTTTGCCGCCGTGAAAGAAAACGATACATACCAGGTGGTGATCGGTCTGGAAGTACACACACAGCTGCTTACCCAAAGTAAATTATTCTGCGGCGACAGCGCTGCTTTCAGTACCGACCCGAATACGCATATCAGTCCCATTACGCTTGCCCACCCCGGTACGCTGCCCATGACGAATACAAAAGCCATTGAATATGCCATCAAACTGGGCCTGGCTTTGCATTGCGACATTGAGCAATACAACTATTTTGCCCGCAAGAATTATTTCTATCCCGATCTGCCGAAAGGCTACCAGGTATCACAACATACTACGCCCATCTGCAAAAATGGTTTTGTGAAGATCAAGGTTGGTGAAACAGATCGTAAGATCCGGCTCAATCGCATACATATAGAAGAAGATGCCGGCAAAAGCCTGCATGATACGGACGAGAATTATACTTCCATCGACCTGAACCGTGCGGGCGTTCCGCTGCTGGAGATCGTGAGTGAGCCCGACATCCACAGCAGCGATGAAGCCTTTGCCTACATTACTGAATTACGCAGGCTGGTTACCTGGCTGGGCATTTGCGATGGCAACATGGAAGAAGGCAGCATGCGCTGCGACGCCAATATCTCCATCCGCCCGAAAGGAGATACAAAGCTGGGTACCCGGGTGGAAGTAAAGAACCTCAACAGCATCCGCAATGTAAAAAGGGCCATTGATGCAGAAGTGACCCGGTTGGTTGGTATTACTGAACGGGGAGAAAAAATAATCCAGGAAACGAGAAGTTATGATGCAGACAACAACATCACATTCTCTTTACGTACCAAAGAAGATGCGGATGATTACCGGTATTTTCCGGAACCCGATCTCACTCCCTTTAAGATCACCGATGACTATCTGCTGAAAATAAAAAACGCTTTACCTGTTTTACCCGGTGATCTGAAAGAACATTATATAAAAGATCTTCAGCTCCCGGAGTACGATGCCACTGTGATCTGTGAGGATAAAGAACTGGCCGATTATTTTGAGGAACTGCTGATCCATTGTAAAAATCACAAAGCAGCGGCGAACTGGCTATTGGGCCCGGTTAAAAGTCATTTGAACTACAACAATACCGGTTACCGGTCTTTTTCTTTGAAGCCCGGCAAACTGGCTGCACTGATACAGCTGGTGGATGAAGGAAAGATCAGTTTTGGAATGGCTTCTGCAAAACTGCTGCCCGCATTGATCGGTCAGCCCGGCAAAGACCCGGAAGCGCTGGCAGCAACACTTAACCTTGTGCTGGAAACCGATAGCCGGTCCATTGAACAATGGGTGGATGAGGCCATAGCAGGCATGCCGGATAAGGCAGCGGAATATAAAAAAGGAAAAAAAGGACTGATCGGCTTGTTTGCCGGGGAAGTAAAGAAACTCAGTAAAGGAAAAGCCGATATGCAGCAGGTGAATGCATTACTCAATAAAAAATTAAACAACCAATAAATGAAAAAACTAGTAGCGGCCTTGGCAATGACAGCGTTTTTATTTTCCTGCAGCACGGAACAGGGAAAGGGAAAATTTACCCTGTATGGTGAACTGAAAGGAGTAACAGATGGCGAAAAAATGATCCTGGAGGAATTATTTTTCAGCGATAAAGCGCCTGAAGTACTGGATACCGGTATGGTAAAGGATGGAAAATTCACCGTGTCTGCCATCGCAAAAGAAGAAGGATTGTACCGGGTACGTAATGAAAAGGGAGATAATTCCTATCTTTTTATCAATGACGGGGAAAACATACGTTTTAACGCTGACCCGGGTAAGAATGAACTTACCGGTCATTCATTCAGCGGCTCATCAAACAGTTCATTAAGATCGATCATGCAGGAAACGGACAGTGTTGGTAAGCTGATGGCAGCTAAAGGCCAGTTGATAAATACGCTTGTAAAATCCGGGGTTGCAGGCAATGACAGTGTATTAATGGTGCTGAACAATGAATATAAGGCGCTGAATGAAAATTTCACAGGTTACTGTTTTGCCTTTGCAGATTCTGCCAAAAGCCCGATGGTCTCTCTTTTTGCTGCCACCATGGCCCCTGTTGACATTACGCTGATCGATGCTACTTTAACAAAACTTACCAAACGGTTCCCGAAACACAAAGGAATTGGAACGGCGGCGGCTTATATCAAAGGCCGAATCACAGGCCAAACAGGTACGCAACCGGCCCCGGCCCCGTCACAGGTATATGTTTCCGTGGGAAGCCCCGCACCGGATATTACAATGAACGATGTTGATGACAAACCTTTTTCTTTAAGCAGTCTGAAAGGTAAATATGTGCTGGTAGATTTCTGGGCAAGCTGGTGTGGCCCATGCCGGGATGAAAATCCAAATATAGTGGCTGCGTACAACCAGTACAAGGATAAGAATTTTACGGTACTGGGTGTATCGCTTGATAAGAATAAAACAGCCTGGATAAATGCCATTAAAGAAGACAAATTGAACTGGCAGCATATCAGCGATCTGAAATACTGGAGCAGCGCTGCGGTAGACCTGTATGGTTTTGATGGCATTCCTTATAATGTGCTGGTCGATCCGCAGGGAATGATCATCGCTGCCAACCTGCGGGGAAATGCATTGCAGAATAAATTAGCAGAACTGCTTAAATAAAAAAAGGCCGGCCTGAAGATCAGGCCGGCTTTTTTATGATCCGTATATTTATTAGTTATCCGTCATTAACCTGTTCAACGACATTTCATCTGATGAAATAGGCCAGATATAGCCGCTTTCACTGGGTGTTTTTGCAGCAACGGATCCTTTGGCCGGTATGGTTTGCAGCAAACGCATGATGTCATTATTGCGTAATCCCTCTCCTAAGAATTCGATCCTTCTTTCCAGCATAATGGCATCGATCAAAGCCTGCTGGTTAGCAGCCGTGATGGTTGTGGCAGGATCAGACCGCTTGCGCACTGCATTGACCAGGGCCAACGCCTTTGCATCAACACCGGTATTGGTACGGGCAAGCGCTTCGGCAAGGTTCAACATCACCTCTGCATAACGGATCACCGGCGCATAATCCAGGTATGGAGAAGGACTTTGATACTTGGAAACAAATTTCTTCCCGGTAGATACATTGGTATAAACGAGGCTGGTCTTCCTTACGTCGGTTGCAGACCAGTTTGGATTGGCAAGTATTCCATTTACATTCATAGAATACTCTGCTGTGCCCAGGCTGGCGCCGTTTCTTACAAAGTAAAATCCAAGCTGGTTTTGTGTACCGGGGTTGTCGCCTGCCGTTGAGGTCATGGGCAATGAGAAAATAGACTCCGTAGTGTTGTAAATAGCCCCTGCACCAAAAATAGTTGTAATGTTTGGCTGTAACGAGTCAGCCACACCTGTTAATGCTTTGAAGGGGGCTGTTGACTGACTGGCCAATTTATTTCCTTCGGTAATCACAGCAGTATAGTTTTGCATACTCAGGTAAACCCTGGTCTTTAAAGCAATAGCGGTATTACGGTGAGCACGGGTTGTATTTAATTCAGCGGTTGCATTGGTTAATGGCAGGTTTGTTTCTGCAAAATTGAGGTCGTTGAGTATCTGTGTGTATACTTCCGCCACAGTACTCCTTGCCAGGTCTGAATATCCCGATCCCTTTATGCCGGTTAAGCGTAAAGGCAGACCCGGTTTACTCCCACTGCCATCGGCATAGGGCCTTGCATAAAGCTGCAGAAGGCTGTAATAGGATAATGCACGGATCAGCCTGGCCTCTCCCAGGTAGTTGTTTGAAAGCGCTCCTCCAACCACCGCAGTTCCCTTGGTAGCCATACCATCAATGAACAGGTTACACAGGTTAATGGTAAAATAAGCCTGTGACCATAGATTCTTTACAGAATTTTGAGATGTTCCCAGCGGGTTCAGGTTCCATACATCAAAACCGGTAACCCCGTTGGTGGTTTCATTGATGAAATCGTCTGCCCGTATATCCCCGTATACCTGGAACCTTCCACCGTAAAAATTGCCGTTCTTTAAAGCCTGGTACAGGGAACGTGCCTGGTTCAATACACGTTCCGGACTGTCGAAAGCGGTGGCATCTGTAATAGAGGTCTGCGGAACAGGAGTCAGCAGTTCCTTCTTGCAGGAAACCGATAACAGAGCGCAGAAGCCCAAACTGATTATATATTTCATTTTATTTTTCATTCTTATAGAATTTAAAATTTGTCATTCAATTTTATTAAAACCCGATGTTTATTCCCACCGTGAACGTACGTCCATTGGCAATGGTGTTCCTGTCAACGCCTGGTGAACTTGGCGTGTTACCATTTGAAGAAACTTCAGGATCAGGGCCGGGGTAGTCTGTAAATATGAAAAGGTTTTGTCCACTCACAAAGAACCTGGCACTGTTGATCCTTGCCTTGCTTATAAGTTCCTGTGGAAGATTATATCCCAACGTCATATTTTTTAATTTGATAAAATCGCCCTTGAACAAACTGTACGTCATTGGCAGGGCCGAACCGTTGGATACGTTATCTCCGTAAACAGGCCTTGGAACGGAACTCTCATCACCAAATTTCTTCCATGCGTTCAATACGTCCACGTGGTTGTTCCAGAAACGCATGTCGTGCAATCCTGCCCATGATCCGTAGTAAACATAATTGCCTCCCTGGTATGTAACTAATATATCCAGGTCGAAATTCTTGTACCGGAAGTTATTGGACAACCCACCGTAGAATTTAGGCAGAGCATTGTGCATATAGGCATCTGCGGTCTGGTTAATGGTATTGGCCGATCCATCTGCTTTATTATAACGTGTTCCGTCGGGGTTGCTCCAGTTGAACTGGCCGGGACCGGGTGCAAAACGGTATAATACCCTGTTGCCGATGCTGTTCAGCAACACCCTGCTACCGGTAGCAGGATCAACACCTGCTGACCGTACCAGCCAAAGGCTGCCTACTGAATATCCAACCGCAGTACGATTAACCGTTTCCAGACCAGAAGTGGAAGTTAATACCTCAGCTAAACCTGGCGCAAGTTCCGTTACTTGATTTGCTATATTAGTATAGTTGAAATTAACTGTCCAAGCGAAATTTTTTCTTTGAACCGGAACTATGTTCGTTGAAATCTCAATACCTTTATTTATCATTTTACCTACATTAGAAGGTACAGAGGTTGGCAAGCCCGCAGATGGGGCCTGGGGTACATTCAATATTAAATTACTAATATTATTTTTGAAATAACTTGCTTCTACTGTGATTCGCTCATTTAAGATTCCAAAATTAACCCCCACATCAAGTTTATAACTGGTTTCCCACTTTAAAAGATTATTTCCAGCTTGGTTAAATACCAAAGTTGGCAGACCTCCGTACAAACCAGAACCATAGGTTGAATAAGAAGCATAGTCTCCAATACCGCCCGTGTTGCCTACTTTGCCATAGCTACCTGTCAATCTGAAACTACTGAATACATTCTTCATCACATTCCAGAACTTTTCGTTGTTCAGGTTCCATCCTGCTGAAACACCCCAGAAGGTCTCTTTCTGGAATGGCAGGGCTGAATACTCATCCTGGCGAAGGTTTACACTAGCAAAATATTTCTTATTGAAGTCATACCTTATACGGCCAAAAACAGACGTAAGGTAATTCTCTCCATAAACCGACCCGGTGGAATTATTGATTCCCCAGCCTGCCTGTATAACGGTATAAACAGGATCCGATACCTGCTGGCGGTTTATGCCAAACCCGGTTGAGGTACGGCGGTCCTGCTCCTGGCCCACTAAAGCGCTTACCGAGTGCTTTTGCCTGAACACATAATCAAATTGTGCTGTATTGCTCCAGGTCCATCTTTTGTATTTACCCAGGGTGCTGCTGGCATTTCCCACAGCTGCAAAACCATCTCCATGAAGAGGGGTCTGGAATATTTCATTATCTACAAACAGGTAGTCAATTCCATAAGCTGATTTCAATGTAAGCCAACTGAATGGCTTGAACTGTATATATACATTCGACTGTATGTGGTTGGTCTCACTGTTGGAACGGTTCCGGTCGAACATAACTACCGGGTTGTAGAATCCAACCTGGGCAATGGAGTTATTCATTCCCCCGATAAAGTTCCCGGCTGTTGAGATATTATACGTTCCGTCATTTTTATACGGCGACACATTGGGCGATGTAACAAATTGTAAACGACCCACCCCGGCAGTACCAAAGGCTTCCCCGTTCAGGGATCCGGACGACGCATTGATCCTGTTCAACTCATTGGAATAAGATATCTTACCACCAATGGTGATCCGCTTATTGAAGCGGCTGTCCACATTCATTAAGATATTCTTGCGGGTGAAATCATTGGTACGCAAGATTCCTTCCTGGCGTGAATAGCCCCCAGAAAAATAATACGAAGTGGTCTCATTGGCGCCGGAAACATTCAGGTTATGGTCCTGGTTAAAGCCCTGGCGGTAAATGATATCTGCCCACCGGGTATCAATGGGTTTTCCGTCAGGTCCGTTGGTCAGGGCAAATTTTGTATAATTAGCTCCTGCCGGATTGGTTGTATTTAAGTTCTGGTTATTGGTGGCCGCCATATTCTTGAAATCGGTCCATTGCTGTGCATTCATCACTTCAGGGATGCCATACGCACTGGTAAATCCAAAGGAAGCATTGTAGTTGATCCTTGTTTTACCGGCCTTCCCCTTTTTGGTGGTGATATATACAACCCCGTTGGCAGCACGGCTGCCATAAATGGCTGTTGCAGCAGCATCTTTGGCCACGTCGATCGATTCAATATCATTCGGATTAATGCTGGCCAACGCATTTCCGGCAGCATTGGTAGAGCTGAAATCTCCCGTCGGGGTAGGAATTCCATCAACTACAACCAAAGGATATGAGCTAAGTGAAATTGAACTGGTTCCCCTTATGCGGAAAACAGGTGGGGTATTTAATACCCCATTTGGAATTTGAACTTGTACACCTGTTACCCGTCCTGCTAAAGCCTGGTCAAAACTCTGCACCGGCTTATCGGCAACGGCAGTACCTTTAATACTGGCAAGGCTTCCAGTAAATTCACGCTTTCTTTGCGTACCGTAACCTACCACCACCACTTCTTCCAGTTTTGAATCCCTGGGCCGTAAGGTTACATTGATCGTAAGCTGGTTGCCGATCGTTTTTGATTGTGCCTCAAAATTCACGTTTGAAAAATTCAGGCTCTTTACAGAAGCGGGAACCGAAATACTGTATGTCCCGTCTTTGCCTGTCTGGGTTCCTTGTTTTCCATCAGAACTCGTAACGGTAACACCTTCAATGGCTGCTCCTTTTTCATCAGTGACTTTACCACTGATTGTACGGTTCTGGGCAGCTGCATTTAGTACGAAAACAAATACAGCCGATAAGATTAAGATCAGTTTTCTCATTTGCTTAGTAGTTTATGACGACAAATATATACCAGAATCCCGGTAATTATCAAATACACAGACAAGTTTATTCACTTTTTAGCTGCTTTTCTACGGCCCCGTAATTCAGGCCGAACGATGCTTCCGGGAAGGCTTTGGTGCGAACGCAAGCAATAATACCGGCAGCAAAACAAGGTTGGTTAACGTGGCAACAAGCAAGGTGCCGGAAGTTAACCAGCCAAGTGCTTTTGTACCCCCGAAATCGCTTACGCAAAAAATGATAAACCCGGCGATCAGTACCAGGGCTGTATATACAATACTCAACCCGGTGTTCTTAATGGTAACGCTAACGGTTTCAGGAATATTATTATTGTAGGCGGATAATTCCTGTTTGTAATTGACCAGGAACCGGATGGTAATGTCAATGGCGATGCCAAGGGCCACACTAAACACCAGTACCGTTGATGGCTTGAGCGGAACCCCGGCCCAGCCCATGATGCCTGCCGTGATGACCAACGGGATCAGGTTCGGGATCAGCGAACACAGTAAGATCCGTACAGACCTGAACAGGTAAAGCATACACAGGGCGATTAATAGAAATGCCCAGAAGATACTTTCCTTCAAACCGTTCACAATAAAACGGCTACCTTCCAGGAAAGTGATGCTGGTGCCGGTAAGCTGCACGTTGTAAGATGCGGTGTCAAACAACTGGTTCGCCCTTTCTTCAATTCCCTTTAATACAAGCGGTAGTCTTTCTGTGCCCACATCGGCCATGTTCACGCTGATGCGGGTGCTTTGCCTTGCCGTATCAATGAAACTGGTCATCATTTTGGCCAGGTTATTCTTATTACTGCTGTCTCCTTTGGCAGGCCGCAGGTATTCCCCTACAAATGCCCCGTCAAAACTGTTGGGCAGGAGGTAGTTCGCAGAATCGCCTTCAAAAAAAGCCTGCTTGGCAAACTTGAGACCCTCGGCTACACTGAGCGGCCTGTTCATCTCTTCCTGTGCCGCAATATAGGCTGACAAGGAATCCACTTTTTCAAACACGGCCAGGGCCTTCATACCTGCCAGGCCATATCGTTTCCTGGTATCCACCACGATCTCCAGCGGCATTACCCCATGAAAGTTCTTTTCAAAGAATTTAAGATCGGTGTAAACCTTATCTGTTTTCGGAAGATCATCCACAATGAACGAAACACTTTTCAATTTAAAAATTCCCGCTACCGCAAAGATCAATGAAGCGGCTGTTATGGCATACAACGTTTTTTTATGATGAATGACCCAACGTTCAACCCGTAATAAGAATTTCACGATCCACCGGTTGTTCAGGTATTTTGTCTGCGATGCGTTGGGCGCAGGCAAATAACTTAATGCGGCGGGAAGCAGGATAAAGGAAATGAAGAAGATCACCATGATGCTGATGCCGGCCACCACGCCAAACTCTTTCAATATGGCGCTTTTGGTAAGTGCAAAAACGGCAAAACCAATGGCGGCGGTCAGGTTGCAGAACAAGGTAACCACCCCCATCTTACTTACCATATCCACCAATGCCTTGTATTTATCGGCTCCCTGCAAATAAGAAGTATGGTACTTATTGATGAAATAAATACAGTTGGGAACCCCGATCACCACTACCAGGCAGGGTATCAATGCCGTTAACAGGGTGATCTTGTATCCGCATAACTGCAGAACACCCAGTGCCCATACCACCCCAAATACTACCACCAGCAGCGAAAGCAATGTAGTGCTGATGGAACGGAAGAACAACAGCAGGATCAGCGTACTCAGTAAAAGCGAACCAAAAAGAAAGTACCGCATCTCATTTTGTATCCGGTCGGCAACCACGGTCCGTATCAGCGGAAGGCCGCTTAAATGCACTTCAATATTTGTTTTCTTTTCAAACTCTGTGACCGCGTCAGTTATATCGGCCACCACTTTTGTCCGCCCCGCCGAATTCAATATTTCTTTATTGATACGGACCGCTGCCAGGTAAGCATGCGCCTCCGGGTTGTAAAGCAGGCTGCGGTAAAAAGGATAATTATAAAAAACATGCACGGCGCTGTCGAGTGCCGCCTGGCTGTTTATGGAATCCGGGAATATCCGTTCTGCAACCAGTTTTTCTGTAAGTGAATCCTTGCGCAGTAAAACAGCCGATGAGATACCCAACACATCTTCTACGTACTCTACTTTTTTCAACTGCCGGTGAAGTTCCCTGTACGCCTCAAATATTTTCAGCGTGAAGAGACTGTCTGTTTGAATACCGGCCACCAGCAAATTACCATCATCACCGAATTTTTCCTTGAATGCCAGGTACTCCCTGTACCTGGGATTATCGGTTGGTATTGCTTTGGAGAATTCATAACTCAGTTTTACCTGCCTGGCATAATAGCCCATCAAAGCGGTCAATGCCAGCAATAAAATGAGTAAGGGCGCCCTGAACCTGAGTACAAATTCTCCCAAACGTTTCCACATAGATATTCCGGTTTAGAATTTTAGATCTAGCTTGTGCAAAGAACGTCAATTTGAATTGTTTTGCATGGGGCAAGCGTATAATGTTTACTATTTTGAAACAATACAAATTGACCCCCATTGGGGTCAGGGGCATGACACACAAGACCAAAAGGCATCGTATTGCGAAGTATCAGGTATGGCGAAACCAGCCTGGTGGTAACTATATTCACCGAAATGTTCGGCGTGCAGACCTATATGGTAAACGGGGTACGCACCGCTAAAAAGACCTCTGCAAAAGCCAGCCATTTTCAGCCAACCGCCCTGTTAGACCTGGTGGTATACCACAGCGACAACAGGTCCATGCAACGGGTAAAAGAGTTCTCATGGGCTGTGCTCTATACCCATCTGCTGAGCGATGTAATAAAGAACAGTATTGCTGCTTATATGGCTGAATTGATCTATAAATGCCTCAAGCAGCCCGAAGCCAACACCGACCTTTTTAATTTCTGCGAAGATTCTTTTTTGCAATTGGACAAAGCAGCCAGGCCGGTGGCAGCAAATTTTGCATTGTTCTTCACCCTGCACCTTACTCATTTTTTCGGGTTCCGGTTGGCGGATAACTTCAGTTCAGAAAATACTTTTCTTGACCTGCAGGAAGGGTGCTTCACAAACCACCAGCCATCCCATCCGCACTTTATTGATGGAAAATACGCCGAACTCACATCCCAGTTGCTGAAAGTGATGCAACCACTGGAACTGGAGGAATTCAGGCTGAACCAGGAAATAAGAAGAACTCTTTTAATTAAATACCTGGAGTATTATGCCCTGCACATATCCGATTTCGGGCCAATGAAAACACTGATGGTGCTGCACGAAGTGCTGTAAAGGACCTGAAGGCTGTAAGCCGTCGGGGCCGTTAAAGATCCTTTACAAAATTCTTTTTGCATAAGTTTCTTTATTTAGCTGAAGATTATCTGTCCCTTCTATCAAGACCACCCCCGGCTGTTTTCCTTTTTCAAAACTACCAAGTTTTATATCCAGCTGCAAAGCTGCAGCGCCATTGGCAGTTGCCCATTTGAGCAATTCGGCGAGTTCGGTTCCCGGGAAATTTTTTTGCAGGGTTTTTATTTCTTCCAGTATACTCAGGGTATCATTGGAAGCAAGGCTGTCGGTTCCCAGCACAATATCCACTCCCTGCTGCATAAGCATCTGTACCTCCGGCAACCTGTTGCTGATATGGAGATTGGCATTGGGACAAAGACAAAGAACAGTGTGGAGCCGGGGGTCTGTAATTTGTGATTTTATAAATGCGATGTCCTTTTCTGTTGTGCATACATTATGCACCAGGATGAGGGATTGACCTTTCCCGAAATAAGGTAAAAATGTTTGCAGGCTGTTTTTGCCGGAGGGCTGAAAGAAAGAAATATCAATGCCCATTTTTTCATACAATCTTAAAAGATCTCCGTTGCCTTTTTCAAACAATTCATCCTCTGCAGCAATTTCCTGGTTGTGGATGGTTAAAAGTTTATTACCGGGAAACGCATCGATCATCCGGAACATTTCAGCCGATACCGAGTAAGGTGCATGCGGCACAATGGAGTTTGCCGGCAGTGAAGCTGAATACGCATTATAAAGATCCACCGCCCGTTGAAACCGCAGTGCAGCAACGGCTGGCGGAAAACCACTGGCTTCAATAAAATTATGATACTGCAACCTGCCTTTTGTCTTCTGCGGAATGGTAATCGTGTTGTTACAAATATCCCCACAGCAACGATCCCGTTCTCCCGCATTTCAGTTTCTGCGGTGTCAATGGCCGATAGTATCTCCGCCTCTTCAAAATGTCTTTCATTTACCACTTTCAGAACAAAATCAACCAGGCCGGTATGCCTGGGAATATGGCCCCGCATGTGCGAGAGCTCAAGATGGCAATGGCAGTTGATAAAGCCGGGGCTGAGTATCCCGGTAAATTTCTCTATCCCCTCCCCGGCTTCTTTTTCATTGACCAGGTCAACAATTACCCCCGCAGGATCCGTTATCAGGACCTGTTGCCGGAGGATACTGTACCCGTTGAAAATATGGTCGGCTGAAAATTTCCTGTACAAAACGAATGGTTGATATGATGTAAATTTGCGCCTCCCGCAGTTGCCGGAACAAAAAGCAGCAAAAAATAATTATAAAATACGGTCCTCCCCGGGGGGAACCGGAACAAAGATACTATGTTAGATAAACTGGATGCCATTAAAGGAAGGTTCGATAACCTGGCGGTAGCGCTTACCAACCCCGAGATCGTGAGCGACAATAAAAAATTTGCTGCCACCAGTAAGGAATACCGGAGCCTGGAAAAGATCGTTAACGCCCGCAATGAGTACATAAAGCTGCTGGACGACATTGAATTCAACAAAGAGGTGCTGAACGGTGATGACGATGAAATGAGGACGCTGGCCAAACAGGAACTTCCTGCATTGGAGGAAAAAAAAGAGAGCCTGGAAAGGCAATTACGCAATATGCTTATCCCCAAAGATCCGTACGATGAAAAAAATGCCATCCTGGAAATACGTGCGGGTACCGGTGGTGATGAGGCTTCTTTGTTTGCAGGGGACCTGCTGAGAATGTACCTGAAATACTGCGAAAAGAGAGGTTGGAAAACAGCCATACTAAGTGAAAGTGAGGGTACCGTTGGAGGATACAAAGAAGTTCAGGTGGAAGTGGTTGGCGATGATGTGTATGGGATATTGAAATTTGAAAGTGGCGTACACCGGGTTCAGCGAGTGCCTGACACCGAAGCCAGCGGACGGGTACACACCAGTGCTGCCACCGTGGCAGTAATGCCCGAAGCCGATGAAATAGATTTTGAGCTGAAGGAAAGTGATGTAAAAATGGAAACTGCCCGGAGCGGTGGTGCAGGCGGACAGAATGTAAACAAGGTTGAAACCAAGGTATTCCTGACCCATAAACCAACAGGGATTACCGTGGTTTGTCAAACCGAACGTACCCAGCTTGCCAACCGGGAAAAGGCCATGGACATGCTGCGTACCCGGCTGTACGATGAAGAAGTACGGAAAGCAGAAGAAGCCATTGCACACAAAAGAAAGAGCCTGGTAAGTACCGGCGACCGGAGTGCCAAGATCAGAACCTATAATTTCCCCCAGGGCAGGGTTACCGACCACCGCATCGGGTTAACCGTATACAACCTGGATGCTGTTTTGAACGGGGATCTCCAGGAATTCCTGGAAGCCCTCCAGTTTGCCGAAAATGCAGAAAAGCTGACTATGCAGAATTAAAAGGGCTGGTATGCCCTATCCGGACACATCCACTAAACGGGAGTGCTTTTATATTTTTAACCATTATCCCCCTGATCAGCATCTTGATGCACGCATTTACTACCGGTTCCCGGCTAAAATGCCGTGTAACCGGTTAAAATAATCCGTCCATTTTTTACGTTACTATAAATGGCCTGTTGCATTTAAGGAATGCTTAACAAAAAGCCTGAAACTTTTGGCACCTGTTTTGCGTAATACTATACATAACAACGAAATTCAAATTTTCTCATAAGCAGTTAGTTTTGGTAACGGCCCCTGTTTCTACGGGGGCTTCTCTTTTTCCGGCAGGCAGGCTGTTGAGCGGCTGAAACGATGCTAAGAATGAAAATAAAAGCAGGTTTCTGATTAAACCAAGAGTACTTTACCTTTGCCGTCCAAATCATTGTATTGGCAACATCAGCATCCGATAGAAAATCTTTTTTTAAACGCATCCAGAACAAGAATAATCCGGAGCCCGAGGAAATGTCCTTTATGGGTCACCTGGAGGCCCTGCGCTGGCATTTGATGCGTTCTGTTGTTGTCTGGCTGGCAGCCGCCATTTTTATCTTTGTTTTTATTGACTGGGTATACGATGAGATCATCCTGGCGCCCGCCAGTGAGAATTTTATTACGTATTCCGCCCTGTGCAATTTCAGCCATTGGATCGGTATCGGGGACAGGCTATGCATGCCGCCAATAAAGATCGACTTCCAGGTAACGGCTGTCAATGGCACATTTACCTCGGCCATTTCCATTGCCCTGATCGGCGCTGTGATCATTGCATTTCCGTATCTTTTTTGGGAATTCTGGCGTTTTGTCAAGCCGGCGCTTTCCCCAAAAGAAAAAAGATATGCCCGGGGCAGTATATTCTGGGTATCGCTTTGTTTTTTTATCGGGTCGGCCTTTGGGTATTACCTCCTTGCCCCGTTCACATTTAATTTTTTAGCCAGTTTTACCCTTGGAAAATCCGGGATGATACTCTACCGGCCTTCCATCAATGATTATATCGACAGCCTGACAAACCTGGTCCTGGGTTGCGGGATCGCATTTGAATTGCCCATCCTCGCCTATGTAATGGGCAAAATCGGTCTGATCACATCAAAATTCCTGAGGAATTACCGGAAATATGCATTCATAATCATTCTCATTGTTGCCGCCATCATAACCCCTTCTCCCGATATTACCAGCCAGATAATTGTTGCTGTCCCGCTCTTACTCCTCTATGAGATAAGTATTTTCCTGGTGGCCCGGATCGACAGGCAAAAAGCCAAAGAAGAAAAAGAATGGAGCTAAGGAAGGGTTAAAGGGTTAAAAAGTTTAAGGGTTAAAAAGGTTTGCCTAACTTTGAACAACTGATCCAACCTTAAACCTTTAAACGTCCAAACCTTTAAACGATTTAGAATGTCTCCTTTCAATTTTAAAACTTCCCATTGCCCTCGGGTGCGATCATGCAGGATTTGATTGCAAAGAAGACCTGATCTCTTTTCTGGAAGGAGAAGGAGTTGCATTTAAAGATTTTGGAACCTACAGCAAAGACTCGGTTGACTATCCCGACTTTGCACACCCGGTTGCATCAGCCGTTGAAAAAGGAGAAGCGGCTTTCGGGGTCTTATTATGCGGCAGTGCCAATGGCGTAGCCATCACCGCCAATAAACACCAGGGGCATACGTGCGGCCATTTGCTGGGGAGAAGAACTGGCAGAACTGGCCCGCAAACACAATGATGCCAATGTCATCTGTATACCCGCCCGTTTTGTACGGGACGGCGATGCTGAAAAAATGCTCGATGTTTTCATGAACACCGTTTTTGAAGGTGGACGACATGAAAACAGGGTTAAGAAAATAACCTGTTAGCATTCCCGGGCGAAATGGAATACGTAAGCAGGTATAAAAAGTATATAAAGTAAACCGGGTTATCTTACGGAACAGACCTTATATACTTTATTCACTTTCCATACCAAATCCCTCACCGCTTATCAAAATAATAAAGCCGGGCTTTATTGATTTCAGTATTTTGCCTGCAATTAAAATCTACAAATGAAAAAAACAGTTTTATCACTCATCCTGGTGCTTGGCATCAGTACGGCATTTGCGCAAACCGATCCTGCAGCCAGGTACGCCACAGTTATCACAGGCAACGGCCTTAATAAACACCTCAGCATTGTAGCCAGTGCCGAAATGCAGGGAAGGGAAACAGGCACCGAAGGCCAGCGCAAAGCGGCAGCCTATATCGAATCCCAGTTCAAAGCAATGGGATTGCAACCGGCGCCTTCTTTGAATGGGTACCAGCAATATTATCCCCTTTACCAGGACAGCCTGTTAACCACCACCCTTAGTGCCGGTGGAAAAGACGCTGTGTTCGGGACGGATTTCATCAGCCCGATGAACTCAAATGAAAATGGAAAATTCAAAGGCAAAAAAATAGTCTTCGTCGGCTATGGCATCGACGACAAAGCCTACAGCGATTACACGAACGTAAATGTAAAAGGCAAAGTGGTTGTCTTCTTTTTGGGCGAACCCAAAAAAGACGGGAAGTTCATCATCAAGCGGAACCACCCGTGGCAGCGAATGGAGCTTCCCCGGCATAACAAAAAAACTGGCTGTTGCCGCGTCCAAAGGAGCAGCGGGTGCCTTGGTGATCAACCCCAGCAGGAAAGTTTTAACCAGCGGGCGGTTGAGAATGGTAAAAAACAGGCGTTTATTTTCCCCGGGCCAACGATGCCAAAATGTTAAACTATGCATTGCTTTCCCATGCTTTTGCAAAAACCATCATCGGGGATGGCTTTGCCTTGGATTCTGTAATTGTTTCCGCAAAAAAAAGTGAACTGCTGAAGATAAATGGCTATGAGAAAAAGTATAAGACCGGTTTCAGCTTCAGCAAATACCGCAATACCATCAATGCAAGCAATGTTGTCGGCATCATTGAAGGAACCGATAAAAAAGACGAGTATGTTTTTCTTACTGCACACTACGATCACCTGGGTATGCGCAACGGGCAGATATACCACGGGGCCGATGATGACGGCAGCGGAACGGTTGCCGTTATCCAGATGGCAGAAGCATTTATGAAAGCTGCCAGGGAAGGCAACAGGCCCCGGAGAACACTGGTCTTTATGACCGTCAGCGGTGAGGAAAAAGGGTTATGGGGAAGTGAATATTATAGCGACCATCCTTTCTACGCTTTGGATAAAACCACGGTGGACCTGAATATTGACATGATCGGCAGGGTTGATACCGAAAGAAAAACGGCAGACAGCCTGAATTATGTTTACGTGATCGGTCACGATAAGATCAGCAGCGACCTCCCGGTCATCAATGAAGGAATGAATAATAAATACACCCAACTGGTGCTTGATTATAAGTTTGACGATCCCAATGACCAGAACCGGATCTACTTCCGCAGCGACCATTACAATTTTGCCCGCAAAGGAGTGCCCATTTTATTTTTCTATGACGGTATGCTGAAAGCAGATTATCATAAACCAACCGACACGGTTGACAAGATAAACTGGGACCTGTTTGAAAAAAGGGCCCGTATGATCTTTCACACTGCCTGGGAAATGGCCAACCGTGATGAGATGCTGAAGAGGGATACGCCGCTGAATATGGGAACCCGATAGGAATATTGAACAAGAAACAAGGAACAAGGAATGTTGATTGGAGTTAATTACTTCGTAATTCAGCATTCCTTGTTCCTTGTTCAATATTCACTACCATCCCAACACCCACGCAAAGATCAGCGGCGCCACGATGGTAGCATCACTTTCTACAATGAATTTGGGTGTATTGATATCAAGTTTGCCCAGGTGATCTTTTCGTTTGGCACAGCGCCGGAGTAAGAACCATAGGATGTGGTAGAATCACTGATCTGGCAGAAATAACTCCAGAACGGAACGTCGTGCCACTCCAGGTCCTGGTACATCATGGGCACCACGCATATCGGGAAGTCGCCGGCAATACCTCCGCCTATCTGGAAGAATCCAACTCCCTTGCCGGATGAATTATTGCGGTACCAGTCTGCCAGCCATACCATGTATTCAATACCACTCTTCATGGTGGTCGCCTTCAATTCATTCTTGATAACATAGGACGCAAAAATATTTCCCATCGTACTGTCTTCCCAACCCGGCACCACAATCGGAATATTCTTTTTTGCAGCAGCAAGCATCCAGCTGTTCTTCGGATCAATTTCATAATATTGTTCCAGCACGCCACTCAGCAACATCTTGTACATGTACTCATGCGGAAAATAACGTTCGCCCTTATCTTCCGCATCTTTCCATATTTGATGAATATGTTTCTGTAACCGGCGGAATGCTTCTTCTTCCGGTATGCAGGTATCGGTAACGCGGTTATAATGGTTTTCCAACAGGTCCCATTCTTCCTGCGGGCTCAGGTCGCGGTAGTTAGGCACCCGTTTATAATGACTGTGCGCCACCAGGTTCATGATATCTTCTTCCAGGTTGGCGCCGGTGCAACTGATGATGGCCACTTTATCCTGCCGGATCATTTCAGCCAGGCTGAGGCCCAGTTCTGCCGTACTCATGGCCCCGGCAAGGGTTACCATCATTTTGCCGCCTTCCTCCAGGTGTGTCACGTATCCTTTGGCAGCATCCATTAAAGCCGCTGCGTTGAAGTGGCGGTAATGATGTTCAATATACTGGGAAACAGGTCCTTTGCTCATAGTCATTTGTTTAGGGGGCGAAGTTAATTTTTTTTGTGTAGTTGGTAAATGAATTTTCATGCTCACCCTTACTTTAAAGAACCTGATTTAAAATCTACCTTTAAATTGTAATACTTAATTAGTAATGAATGGTGTCAATGTATGATAAAGCTACCTGCTTAGTTTGCAACTTTTAGTTTAAGAGCAGAGATAAAATATTGAAGTCACAGTAGCACAAACGCCGAACATAGCTGTCAGGCAGGAACGATGACAGCCCGTTCCTGCCTTGATTTTTTTGTTACTTTTTGTATCAAGACAAAAAGTAAAGAAAGAGAAACAGGGCACTTCCTGCCTCAGCATTACAAACGTCCATTAGGCCTGTTGGCCTGGAGATCATATTCCCGCTTTCTTTGTATATTTATACTCAACCCCCGGTTTTATGAGAAAGGTATTATTCATAGCTGCATTGTTTTCTTTTCATACTTCAATTTCGCAGACCATCATCCAGCGTGACCCCGAGATCGAAAGAATGGTAAAAGAGGTTTCAGCTGATTCCCTGAAGAGTTACATCAAAACACTGGTGGCTTTTGGAACCCGCAATACATTGAGTACTCAAACAGATCCCAAACGTGGCATCGGTGCAGCAAGAACCTGGGTACTCAACCGGTTCAATGATTTTGCCCGGCTGTCCGGCGGGAGGTTATCTGCTTTTATTGATACCATTACGTTACAACCGGATGGCAGAAGAGTAGATGCACCCTTACTCCTGGGAAATGTGGTAGCAACCTTACAAGGGACCGACCCCAATGATAAACGCATCTTCATCATCAGCGGTCACCTGGACAATATGCGCAGCAATGTGATGGACCGTACCGGCGATTCCCCGGGCGCCGATGACGACGGCAGCGGAACGGCAGCCGTGATGGAATGTGCCCGGGTGATGAGCAAACACAGTTTCCCGGCAACGGTGATCTTTGTTGCCGTAAGCGGCGAAGAGCAGGGATTGCTGGGCTCAACCTTCATGAGTGAAAAAGCAAAGAAAGAGAACTGGAATATTGTAGCGGTGCTCAACAACGATATCATGGGCAGCAACAACAGCAACGAAACGAATATCATCAACAATACAAAGGTCCGTGTGTTCAGTGAAGGCTTGCCTGCTTTTGAAACGGAAAAAAATGCTGCCGGTATCCGCAACCTTGGTTTGGAGAATGATGGCAGATCGAGACAGCTTGCCCGCTATGTAAAAGAGATCGGTGAACGCTATGTAGATAACCTGGAAGTGGTGTTGATCTACCGCAACGACCGTTTTTTACGGGGTGGTGACCACACGCCTTATGTACAAAGAGGTTTTGCGGCCGTGCGTATCACCGAGATGAATGAAAATTACACCCGCCAGCACCAGGATGTGCGGACAGAGAACGGGATAGCCTATGGTGACCTGGAAGAACACATCGATTATGAATACCTGCGCAGGAACACGGCCCTCAACCTGTGCAACCTGGCCAATCTTTCCAAAGCGCCTTATGTGCCTGATTCCGTAAAAATAGAAGTGAGGCGGTTAAGCAACTCAAGTTTCCTGTACTGGAAAGCCCCGGCTGTTGGAAAAGTAAAAGGGTATTATGTGCTGGTACGGGAAACCACCAGCGCTTTCTGGCAGAAGAAAATATTTACCACGGGAACCGAAATGCGTTTGCCGTATTCAAAAGATAATTATTTTTTTGCAGTACAATCTGTGAATGAAACGGGCAATGAAAGCCTGCCCGTAGTTCCGGGTGTGGGGCGTTAGCCGGAACCATCACCCTTGATTCCCTCCCAGTATCCTTTTTTATTAACCAGGAACATTCCTGTTAAAGAATTAAAACCATGAAAGAAGATACAAGGTACTGGTATGCCGTGTACACCAAACCACGTTGGGAAAAAAAAGTGGCTTCGCTGCTGGAAGCAAAAGGAATTGAATTTTACTGCCCGCTGAACAAAGTGGTGAAGCAGTGGAGCGACCGGAAGAAAACAGTACTGGAGCCTTTGTTCAAGTCGTATGTTTTTGTGCACGTGGAAGAAAAGCAGAAATGGGAACTGATGAACATGAACGGCATCCTCAATTATGTGCATTATATGGGCAGTCCGGCCAGGATCCGGGACAGTGAGATTGAAACAGTGAAAAAATTCCTGAATGAATTTGAATCGGTGAACGTGGAGGAGAATACCACGCCGGTGAATGCAAGGGTAAAGATCAGGCAGGGAGTGCTGATGAACTACCAGGGCTTATTGCTTGAAGTTACCGGCAACAAAGCCAGTGTGAAGATTGAAAGTATGGGCCTGCAACTGACCGCCGTTTTCGACAAGAGTAATTTAGAAGTGCTGGAAGAGAAAAAGAAATAAGTTTTTCTTTACCGGTCTTAACAATAATTTTTCAGCCGCTAACCGGTATTTGTTCTATTTTCAACCGTGCCAGTTAATAAACCCTTTAATCTTGACCATGTTTAACTTCTTCAGAAAAAAAAGGACGGAGGGAAACATATACAGCAGTTTACCTGTTTCAACAGACATTCACTCACACCTGTTGCCCGGAATTGATGACGGTTCGCCCGATGTGGAAAATTCGGTGGAGCTGATACAGGGACTTTTGACCTCGGTATCCGGAAGTTCATTGCCACCCCGCACATCATCGGCGACCTGTACCGCAATACACCCGAAACGATCAATACCGCTTTGGAGGAAACGAAGGCGGCCTGTAAAAATGCCGGGCTGGATATTGAACTGTCGGCTGCTGCGGAATACATGATCGATGATTATTTCTTAGATCTGCTGCGGAACAGATCGCCTTTATTAACGCTGCATAAGAATATCCTGCTCACCGAGATATCCTACTCCACCCCGCCGGTCAACCTGGAAGCGATCACGGCTGCGATCTTCGCCGGGGATACAAACCGGTGCTGGCACATCCCGAACGGTATCACTTTTATCATAATAACCCGAATGTTTACCAGCACCTGAAAGAAATGGGTTTTCATTTACAGGTAAACCTTTTGTCATTAATTGGTTATTACGGGAAAGATGTAAGAAAAGCAGCAAAATTCATTATTGAAAAAGACCTTGCCAGCCTGGTTGGTACCGACCTGCACCATAAATATCATTTAGCGGCCCTTAAGGACCCAAAAAACCGGGAACTGCTTCATCAGCTGCTGGGCAACAAAACATATAATGACCTGGAGTCTCTTGCCAATCAGAAATAATTATCGTTATTTACAAAGTCTAAAACGATCCCCGTTGATGAGATTCCTTTGCAGCTTTGTGATCCTGTTCTCTTTTTTTGGCAGCAATGCACAAACCTATTACATCAGCCCCGGCGGAAGTGATGATAAAGGCAATGGCACTGCCGGTAATCCATGGCAGACCTTGTACAAGGCAACTACTGTTGTTACTACGCCGGGCAGCATCATTCATGTAAATGCCGGCACCTACCTGGAGACCGGCCAGGTTGCTTTGGCTGCAGGGGTCAGCATTGAAGGCGAAGGGGTATCGTCGGTGATAAAGAGTACACTTACAGCCGACTGGAAAGAACTTTTGTCCCTTCGTTCAGAAGAGGGAACGAACGGCGACCAGCATATTTCCAATGTAAAATTCGATGGGCAAAACCTCTCCACGTTCTGGGCCATTCATGTAAGCGGCCGAAGCAACGTAAGCATTTATGATTGTACGATCGCCGACTTCAAGGACCGGGGAGTGATCTTTAATGGCAGGAGTGATGATAAAGCCGAGCCCCCCGGCATTTATGCCACCGGCAACAGATTTTACAACAATACGGTTTCAAACTGTGCAGCATACAACACCCCGAATGGAGTATATGGAAGAGGGTGCCTTAACATCGGCGGGCAGGAGGGGATGCTCATCTACAACAATACCATGGTTCAAAACCAGCGGCCCAATGGGCAGAATGGTTACCTGATAAAGTATTACAATGATGGTTACCTCAAGGGAGTCAGGATATACAACAATGTCTTCACAAAAATTCCTTTCGCCGGCAACTACCCGGGAGACAACGGATGGGATTTTGCATTGGAGTTCTGGAATGTTCTCGGGGGCATGGAGATCTACGGAAATACCATCCAGGGAGCAATTGACCTGGTGAGTGTTAGCAAAGGCAATTACGATCACGGGGTCTGGATACATGACAACAAGATCGGCCAGCCGGTTTTGAACAGCCATTACGAAAGCGGGATAATATTTGAAGTGTCGACCGAATCGGTGATCGTTGAAAAGAATGTGCTCAGCAAAATTTCGGGCGGCATTTTGTTCAATGCACAGGAAAATACCTTCCTCAATGATATCATCATCCGGGATAACCGTTTTGAGGACCTGGGCCGCAAGACAGGCAATGGCAATAACGGAAGCGGGATAAATATCAACTGCGGCACGTTGCTCGGCAATGTGAACCACTACATCCTGTCGGGCATGCTTGTTCATAATAACTCATTTATTGCTGCACCCGGCAATGCCCCTTTTTATGGGATTGAAATAACCGGGGCTGCAGAAGTGGTGAATATGAAGATCCGGAAAAACACCATTAAAGGTTTCAGGGCTGCCTGTATTGTGGCAAACCCGGCAAAAGCATTGGACTCCTTTTTTGTGGAAGAGAATATTTTATCGGAGAACGGAAATAACAATGACCCCCTTTATATCATAGGCACCCCGGCCAATTACCTTTTTAAGAAAAACACCAAATCCGGTTCCACTGCGGGTTTTGGCCAGGGTTTTAACTACCGGGAGCATTTGCTGCGGCCACTTTACCATGAAGCAAAGAATATAAACCCGCTGCAGGCTGTTGCATTTATCTGTTTTATTGTTTTCTTTTTATTTTCCCGCAGGGAAAGCATCTATGCTTTCCCAGTTTGCATATTATACGCCGGGCTTTCTCTTTTTTTATGTTACGAGGAGGGACTACCGGGATATATACTGCTGTATCTTTATTTTTTGACGATGAGTATTTATGGCTGGATAACCTGGTCAAAAAGGGACCGGAAAAATCACCGCATAGTACGCATCACTGCTTCTTCAAAAAAAGACTGGTTGATACAGGCAACGGTATTCGGGTTGTCGTATGCAGCCGTTTACACATTGATGCTGTTCTTTAAACAACATTTTGCTGCCGGCTCGGTTGCCCCGCTCGATTCCTTCGTTTACGCGGCGTCCATTACCGGCATGTGGCTGCTCACCGGAAAAAAAGTGGAGAGCTGGTATTGGTGGATAGCCGCCAATGCAGCCGCTATACCTGCATACCTGTCAAGGCATTATTTGCTCAATGCTTCCTATCATGCCTTATTACTTCTGCTATCGGTCTGGATATTTTTCAAATGGAGAAAAAGAATGCTTGCAAAAAGAAACAGGTGAACTGCTGATCTTTGCAACAGACAAGGGCTCCTTTACCAGGTCCTGAACAGATCTATTTACATTATTTTTTTTACATGGTCTGAAAGACGAAGGCTTATGGCTACACAGGTAAGCGTTGGGTTTACAGCGCCCCCGGTGGTATAACAGGAAGCCCCGGCAACATACATGTTATCAATGCCGTGAATTTTACAGTTGGCATCCACTACTCCTTTTTTCGGGTCTTCGTGCATCCGGGTGGTTCCTAAATGATGCCATCCGCCGCTGGTATAATCCGGCAATTGCGGATCATCATTAAGCAGGTAGTCGTGGAGCTTTACCCGGCCCAGGCGGGCAGCGCCGATCTGCTGGCCTAAAAGTCTGGTAATATTATACACGGTTTTTTTATCAATGGGAGATAATGCCCAGTGCAGGTTTGCACGGGGTACACCCAGTTCGTCTTTTTCTTCACTCAGCACCACTCTTGAATCGGGGTTGGGAAGTTGTTCGGCCCTTGTAAACAAACCATAGGACTGGTAAAATCCTTTGGAGAAAAGTTTCTGCAGATAGTTTCGTTTATCCAATGCTGAATATTTGTGAAAAGTATCCAGTGCTTTACGTGTGTCATTCTCGGACCATATTTTTATGGAGGGTATGGCATGCTTGGACATGGCCAGCGGCATCAGCGATATGGAACCATTTAATACTTTTAGTTCTTCCTGCTTTTGCGGCGATATGGCCAATTCAGCCCGGATCTTGGTTGCTCCGTCCATCTTATAAAACAAAAGAGGGTCGGTATGGTTCAGCCACAATTCACCGGATTGTATTTCAACATGCTCCATGAAATAACGCCCAACCAGGTCATTATCGTTGCCAGGCCGGCAGGGGCCTGCTTATTGCAGGCAAGTAATACCCTTGCATTCTGAATGGAACAGCACGCCAAAATGAATTTCTTTGCTTTTACAGTATGTTCTTTCCCGGCATAGTTCTTTACCGTTACCTGTTTGACGGAAGCAACATTTTCTGTGGCCGTAATGTCAACCACATTGGCGTAAGTATATAAATGAATGTTCTTTGCATTAACAACCGCATCCCGGTATTTATTTCCAAATCTTGTTGGCGGACTGAAATGCCACATCTTGCTCCAGATGATTTTATCGTCAAGTGGCAAAAGCTTGTAGGCATTGTTTTGTTTAAGCCAGTAATCGGTTCCCCATTCAAAAGGGCCAAGATCCAGGATATCGTGAGCTTTCGGATAATAGGGGGAAATGTCCTTCAGCGTAATGGGCCAGCCACTGTTCTCGACCCAATCCCTTTTTTTAAAATCGATCTCATCAAAAGTGGAACACATGCCACCCCAGTGCCCGGTGCTTCCGCCAAAATAATGCAGGCGGCTTGCTTTCATCGGGTAATACGGATGCCCGGTAAGTTTTCCATTGTATAGTTCCTGCACCCGGTCATCATATTCCATTCCCCCGCCTTCAAGCAGGATCACTTTATATGGTGTGTTCTCCCAGTCAAGGGCAATACTGATTCCGGCAGCGCCTGCTCCGATAATGCAGATGTCTCCTTCAATTACCGATTGGTTATCTAATTGTCTGGCATCGATATGCATAGGTGTTGTGGTCCGGTTTTATCAGGTTAAAGAAAATAATGCACATTGCCGTGCCTCTGTTACAGAAATAACCCACCCAAGGAGGATTTGTATATTGTAGTTGTTGAAATCATTTTGAATTTTTTTATCCAGCAATTCCGCAACAGCATTTTTATCGGACGCGGATATTGATTTCCCGGCATCGTCTGTCAGAAGTACCTGTTCCAGTTTTACTTTTTCACTTTCCTGCGGCACCAGTTTCCGGTATTGAATTCCTATATCCCGGATCGTCTTTTCTTCGCAAAAATTACCCAGTTCCGCAGGCATTACCAGGGGATGGTAGTTCTTCTTCCCATTGCTGTAATACCTGATAACAGGAACGGATGCGACAACCAACGCAGCGGTTGTGGTTACTAAAAAAGTTCTTCTTTTCATGGAGGTCAGCAGTGTTGTTTACTGTTTGGATTTTTAGTGAGGAAACCCTGGGGTTTCAATTCACTTCAAAACAGAATTATGTTATTTTTATTGTATTTGTAAATTAAAAATAGAGAAATAAAATTAAACGGATATCCATGCAAATTTCATTGGCCAAAACTTGTTTGGGATTTGTCATGGGCATTCATTTATTTATTGCCTGACTTGCCTGTTGTTTTATAAATAAATCATTAAAATTTATCAACATCTGTGGATTACTAATCACCCAAAATTACAAAATCATGACAGGGGATTTTCACATATGTTTGTTTCCACACATTTATACATTTTTCAAATATTCATATAAGAAATACGGGTATTTTTAGGTCCGCGGTAGTATTTCGGCTACCAAATGCTGAAAAACCTAGCACTATTTTTGCAAAAAAGCAATCCAGTGAACAGGATGAGTAGTTTTATTTTGTTTGCATTTACAACGTACCATGGATCAGATACTAAATGCGTAAATACAGCGTTAATAATAGTTATACATCCAATAAATCTTGATATTCTATGAAAGTATTTTTACTGGCATTATCGCTATTCTTTTATAGCCTTACACAAGCCGCCACTTATTACATCAGCCCTACGGGCAATGATGCCACCGGTACCGGGACCCTTGCCAATCCCTGGAGAACATTGTTCAAAGCAACCTCCACCGTTACAGCAGCCGGTAACACCATCCATGTACTGCCGGGTACTTACACCGAAACCCAGGAATCGAACCTGGCTGTAGGCGTCAGCCTTGAAGGAGAAGGGATCGCCAACTCCATCATACTCAGTAATATTACCGGACAGTGGACAACCCTGTTAAACCTTAGTTCGGGCTGGGATACCAACGGTAACCAGACCATTTCCGGCATTACGTTCAACGGGCAGTATGTTTCAGAAGCCAACTATAAAACCTGGTGGGGCATACATGTAAGCGGTCGCAGTAATGTAATTATTCACGATTGCCGGATCATAAATTTTTATGACCGGGGCGTTAATTTTGACGGCAACACGGTTTTTAATCCACTTACGGACCCTGGGCATTACGCCACCGGAAATAAATTTTACAACAACACCATGTTGAATACTGCCCGTTGCACCAATGGTTATGGTGCCGGACAGCTTAATATCGGTGGACAGATCGGAATGGAGATCTACAACAATACCATGATCCAGGACCAGCGGGTGAACTTCAAGAACGGATGGCCTATCAAATACTGGGAGAATGGCTGGCTGAAAGGAGTAAAGATTTACAACAACACCCTCAAGAAAGCCTATTACCAGGGAACCTATCCCGGCGAGAACGGTGACTGGGATTTTGCCATTGAATTGTTTAACATAAGCGGACTGGAAATTGCCAACAACCAGATCCAGGGTTGTATCGACCTTAATTACAACTACAAAGGCACGTACAATTTTTGTGCATGGATCCATCACAATGTGCTTGATCACCCGACAGTAAATACAAATTTTGAGAGCGGGATCATCCTGGAATTTGCAACAGAATCCGTCATCATTGAAGACAACATCATTAACAACAGTTCCACCGGCATACAGTTTAACACCCGGGGACCCGGTAACAGCGGTGGGTACAACTATCCGCCTCCAACCGGCGGGTACAGCGCCCTTACCAATAACATCATCCGCCGTAACCTGTTCAGCAATATTTACAGGGGCAATGGCACCGGCATCGGTATCTTCAGCGAAGGCACCAACGACCCGTATATAAACGGCCTTTACATATACAACAATACCATTGTGGCCAAGCCTGGAAATGAGCCCTGGTGGGGGATCGATTTCTCCTCGCAGGATAACGGGAACTGCAGCAATATCCATATCCGGAACAACATCTTCACCGGATTTGCAGGTGCCTGGATCGTGGGTACGGCCGGCGCCGGAAATACCAATATCAATGGCATGACACTTACCCACAACAATGGGTTTGGGAATGGCAATAACAATACACCCTCCTGGCCCGGTGGTAACCCGGCTAATTATGTTTACAATAATAATTTAGCGGTCAATCCTTTATTTGTCGGCAGCGGTTATTATACTTTACAGGCTGCATCACCCTGTATTGATGCCGGTGTAAATATCGGTTTGCCTTATAATGGAACTGCCCCGGATATGGGCTATGCAGAATATGCATCTGCTTCTAATATTCCGCCAACTGCCAATGCAGGACCTGATCAGACAATCACATTGCCTACTAATTCTGTAACGCTTTCAGGCAGCGGCACCGATCCGGATGGTACGGTTACAGCATACCTCTGGACAAAGATCGCCGGGCCGGCTGCCGGTACAATCACAAGTCCGACCACTGCCGGTACAACTGTTACCGGCCTGGTGCAAGGCACATATCGTTTTGAACTAAGGGTTACCGATAACGCAGGTGCTTTTGGAAGAGACACCATGCAGGTTACCGTGAATGCCTCTTCCAATATTCCGCCTACTGCCAATGCAGGGCCGGATCAAACAATTACTTTACCTACTAATGCTGTTACACTGGCAGGCAGCGGTACTGACCCGGATGGTACGGTTACAGCTTACCTGTGGACGAAGATCGCCGGGCCGGCTGCCGGTACGATCACAAGTCCGGCTACTGCCGGAACAACTGTTACCGGCCTGGTGCAAGGCACATATCGTTTTGAGCTGAGGGTTACGGATAATGGCGGGGCATTTGGAAGAGATACCATGCAGGTTACTGTTAATGCTTCTTCTAATATTCCACCTGTTGCCAACGCAGGTGCTGACCAAACCATTACTTTACCTACAAACACTGTTACACTTTTTGGTAATGGGGTAGATCCTGATGGTACCATCACCGCTTATTTATGGACCAAGATCGCCGGGCCGGCTGCCGGTACGATCACAACCCCAAACGCAGCCTCAACCACTGTTACCGGTTTGGTACAGGGTGTTTACAGGTTTGAATTAAGGGTTACGGATAATGCAGGTGCCTTCGGCAGGGATACCGTTCAGGTAACCGTAAATGCTGCTATTCCGAATAATCCGCCCACAGCTAATGCCGGGCCAAATCAAACCATTACATTACCAACAAACTTCGTTATATTATCCGGCAGTGGTACGGATACGGATGGAACCATTGCAGGTTATTTATGGACCAAGATCTCCGGGCCGGCTGCAGGTACCATTACAAACCCAACAACGGCTGCTACTTCGGTTACAGGATTGACGCAGGGTGTTTACCAGTTTGAATTACGGGTTACGGATAATGGCGGGGCATCGGGAAGGGATACCGTACAGGTTACTGTTAATCCTTCCGCATCAAACATTCCGCCAACAGCCAATGCAGGAGCCAATCAAACCATCACCTTACCTGCCACATCTGTTATATTATCCGGCAGCGGTACGGATCCGGATGGTATCATCGTAGCTTACCTGTGGACCAAAGTTTCAGGTCCTGCTGCAGGAACGATCACCAACCCGAACGTGGCCGCCACTTCGGTTACCGGACTTGTGGTTGGAACATATCAATTTGAATTACGAGTTACTGATAACGGAGGCGCATCTGGCAGAGATACTGTCCAGGTTACAGTAAATCCAGGCGCTACCAACACACCTCCCACTGCGAATGCAGGACCAGATCAAACGATCGCTTTACCGACAAACGCTGTCATATTATCCGGAAGCGGAACAGATCCGGATGGTACTGTTGTCGCTTATTTATGGACCAAGATCGCCGGGCCTGCTGCCGGTGCAATTACCAATCCTAACGTGGCCGCCACTGCAGTGACCGGCATGGTAGCCGGTACATACCGATTTGAATTACGCGTTACAGATAATAACGGCGCATTCGGAAGGGACACCATGCAGGTGATCGTGAATGCTACACCTAATACTCCGCCAACTGCCAACGCAGGGCCAGATCAAACCATAACGTTACCAACTAATTCTGTTATCCTTTCCGGAAGCGGAACAGATCCGAATGGTACTGTTACGGCTTATCTATGGACCAAGATCTCCGGGCCGGCTGCAGGCACAATTACCAACCCGAACGTGGCAGCCACTTCCGTAACAGGACTTGTGGTTGGTACGTATCAATTTGAATTAAGGGTTACAGATAATAATGGTGCATTCGGAAGAGACACCATGCGGGTCATTGTTAATCCCGGCGCAACCAACACACCTCCATCTGCCAATGCCGGACCAGATCAGACCATTGTATTACCGAATAGCACGGTTATTTTATCCGGCAGCGGTATAGATCCGGATGGAACCATCACGGCATACCTGTGGACGCAGGTCTCAGGCCCTGCTGCTGCAACCATCACCAATCCCAACACAGCCGCCACTTCTGTTACAGGTCTTGTTCAGGGTGTTTATCTGTTTGAATTGAGGGTTACCGACAACAGCGGTGCTTTTGGAAGGGATACCGTGCGGGTGACCGTTAACCCAACTGCCGCAAATATGCCCCCTTCGGCTAATGCCGGACCAGATCAGACAATTGATCTGCCAAACAATACGATCATCCTGTCCGGAAGCGGTACAGATCCGGATGGAACCGTTGTGGCTTATTTGTGGACCAGGATCTCCGGCCCTGCTGCAACCATCACCAACCCGGCGACCTCTGCCACTTCTGTAACAGGACTTGTTCTGGGCATTTACCAATTTGAATTAAGGGTTACGGATAACAACGGAGCGGTTGGAAGGGATACCGTACTGATCACTGTTAATGCCGCTAACATACCTCCTGCTGCAAATGCAGGACCTGACCAGGTACTTACGCTGCCAACTAATAATGGCACGTTATCGGGCAGTGGTACGGATACGGATGGAACCATTGCAGGATATGAATGGCAGCAATTATCCGGCCCATCCAACAATGTACTTTCCTCAACAAATACAGCAACAACATCAATCAACAACCTGGTTGAAGGTGTTTATGTTTTTGAATTGACTGTTACAGATAACAAGGGTGCAACCGGTAAAGACATAGTAACTGTGCTGGTAGCTTCTGCCCCGTCTCAGCAAACAGGTATAAATGATGCCAATGTTTATCCAAACCCGGTGGTTGATTTTGCCACCCTGGATATAAAAAGAATAAATGCGAATTCTAAACCAACCATCATTATTGCTGATATGTCAGGCAAATTGGTTTATGCAAAAGAACTGAATTCGACCCAGCAGAACTTTACCGAAAAATTAGATCTGCGGATCCTGCGCAAAGGCATGTATGTTGCCCTGGTGCAATTCACAAACGGAGAAAGAAGATCTTTCAAATTGATCAAGCAATGATCCGTTTCAATTAATAAAATTAAAAGGGAATGATGATCATTCCCTTTTTAATTTAGTTTGACATATAAAGCAATAACAGGTACTCTTTAAACTTTTTATGACGGATTTGTATCCCCCTGTCAGTGATGCCACTATATTATTTATATAGTGTATTAAATCTGGTTGCTGTACCGGCAATTCCTTTTTTTGATCCATCTACGCTTTAACCTCATTATAATTGACTTTCAATACTTTAACTTAAAAATAGGTCGATTTTATTATATATTTCTTTTGATTCATAAAATTTCTTGCTACTTTCCCTGCCGCATATTTTGTATTCTATATTATTCATTATATATTTACTTCCGGAATCTAATACCTCCCAAAGTAAACTGCGACGATTCAATCCTTTATGTATTAATCTAGTGCTCTAATACCTATGTTTTCCGCTAAAGGAAATTCAATAATTGCCTATAACCTATAGTTCAATTTAGATAACTCTGTAAATCGCTTTATCATGCTAAGAAGTTTACGACTAGCAATTCCTGTCTTATTATTGTTTAGTCTTCCTGCCCGTTCTCAGGTCATATATTCTGTACAGGCACACCAGGACGACTGGCAACTATTTATGTCAAGCCGGATTGTAAATGATGCAAACAACGGTGCAGCAAAACTCGTTTTTATAACCCTGACAGCCGGCGACCAGGGTTGCTCGGGTTGCCAATACTATTTAAACAGGGAAACGGGAAGTGTTTATTCTACTAAATTCCTGTCTGACATTACTTCTGTTACAGCCCCGGCAGATCTGCCGGCATTACAAAACGTAACGGTTAACGGAAAGTCTCTTGTAAAATATACCTACAAGAATACAGTTAATTATTTTTTCCGCCTGCCTGATGGGAATACCAATGGAGCCGGTTACCCTTCAACAGGAAGTCAAAGCCTGCAGCGATTACAAACAGGAGCTATCCCCAACATGAGTGTATTGGGACATACAAGCGCAGAAGCCTCATACACATTTACCTGGTCCAGCTTAATTGCCACGATCCGGACAATTATCTATAGCGAAAGAATACCGG
The DNA here is from genome assembly GCA_016710165.1 of Chitinophagaceae bacterium. Taxonomy (NCBI): domain Bacteria; kingdom Pseudomonadati; phylum Bacteroidota; class Chitinophagia; order Chitinophagales; family Chitinophagaceae; species Chitinophagaceae bacterium. The sequence goes on from JADJLJ010000001.1 coordinate 2,053,491, forward strand.
GAGCACAGGCGTGGCTGCATTCAACAAGCCTGAATGCGGCTTATAATCCCGGCGACCACTCTGATCATCTATATTCAGCAACTGCCGCACAGGCAGCAGTTCCCACATCCGGCTCAGCACCAACAGGTGGATTTGGCTGGGTGGGTATAACTGAATTCATGAATTATGCCTCTTCAGTACAGCCTGCCAACCTGGACTCGGTTCAGCATGAGAATGCTGCGATCATTTTTGGCCTGGAATCATGGGCAATAAGTGAAGGGGAATATGCCAATGAGTATAACTCCGTTCACTTAGGTTGGGTCCCGATGGATTATTATACCGTTAAACGTTTCCCTACCATTAATGCGCCCGCTTTCGCAAACCCGGGCGGAGGAAGCAGTGATCCGGGCCCGGTCATCGGCTTACAATCACAACAAAACCAGGGATCATCTGCATTGATCAAAATACCAATGATCGTGTCTGTTACCGGTCCCATTATAGCCGGGAAAGTGATAAAAGCCATTATCAGCCCTTACGAACCCGGTCAGCTTATTGCATCCGTTTATGATGAATCCGGAAATAAGGTAATGGCTGACCTTACCTTAAAAGCAATGAACCGTGATCCCCTGACAGCGATCTTACCTGAACCCTTAAAAGCAAAAGGTAATTATGTGTTGCGGTTTGTCCTGAACAATAAATACACGGAAAGTCTTAAAATCACAGTTGACTAACAGAAATAACTGATCACAAAATGAAAAAGATATTTTTACTTATAGTAAGCGCAATAACAGCAAATTCACTTTTCGCACAAGGAGTAACCTACTATGTACAGGCTGACCAGGATGACTGGCAGTTGTTCATGGCGCAGAAGGTTACGGCGGACCTGGCCGACGGAAAGAAAGTGGTTTTCATCACCCTTACGGCGGGAGATGCGGGAAATGGAAGCAGTGCGTATGGCGGAGCTTCGGTTCCCTATTTTTCATCCAGGGAAAGAGGAGCAATCTATTCCACCAAATTGGTTGGTGATATGATCAATGCGCCCATACCACCATTTAATAATACCTATCCGTTGCCTACCCTGGGATATGCCAGCATCAATGGAAAGAATATTGCAAAATATTACTTTGGTAATCCCAGCGGCCCCGGGGCCCTTGTAAATTATTTTTTACGGCTTCCCGACGGTGGTCCTGCAGGTGCAGGTTATGCCGGGACAGGGAATAAATCATTGAAAAAACTGAAAGAGGGAACGATCCCCAATATGACATCGGTGGACGGTGCGAATACGTATACCTGGACAGAACTCGTGAATATGATCACGGCAATAATTTTCGCTGAAAGTGGAACTGGCACACAGGCATGGTTAAATACTTCCAACCTGAATACCGCTTTATACCCGGATATCTCGGACCACGTTTTTTCATCTACTGCCGCACAGGAAGCTGTTGCCTCACATTGGGCAATAGGGATTAATGAATTTGTAATGGATTATTCCTCCAATTCGTCAGCCAATCTTTCTACCGAAGACTACCAGATTGCAATTCAGCTTTTCGGGATCTATAACTGGAGTTTACTGAGAGACCGGTATTCCTCTCAACTGAACAGCACTACCAGGGCCTGGTTCCCCATGGAGCTTTATACAGAAAAACGTGCGCCGGTTGGTGTACTGCCTGTAGCCCTGTCGGATCTAACCGGTACCCTTAAAGGGAACAGCATATTGCTTGAATGGACTACTTCACAGGAAGTGAACAGCAAAGAATTCCAGGTTGAAAAATCATACGATGGGATGCTGTACCAGAAAATAGCTACCATAGCAGCTTCCGGGAACAGCACTTCCGCAAAAAAATATAATTTCCTGGATAAGGATGTTGCCGAACTGAATTACTACAGGCTGAATATGGTAGACCAGGATGGTTCTTTTAAACGCAGCAATGTAGTACTTGTTAAATACTCCGGTATTGTGCAGGATGTTTTTGCAACGACTAATCCGTTCAGGGATTATGTCGGACTTCGTTTTGCAAAGGCTCCCAAAGGGGAACTGTCATACCGGTTAATTGACCTGTCCGGAAAACAGGTGACTTCCGGAAAATTGTACAATCCATTCTCTTCCATGGCGAGGATCAACTTAAATACAGTACTGAGCAGGGGAATGTACTTGTTGCAGGTAGAAACGGAGGGAAAACAATACAGCATCAAATTACTGAAGGAATAAACAAGGATCACCAGGTATCAAATGCTTTGACCGGTAACTTTAATCAAGTCTGCCGGTTTTTTATTGCCCGTTGCTGGGATACAGGATGTTTTGCATTTGCCGTTCTCTTAAAAGGCATTTTTATTCCCTCTTAAAACATGATAGATCGTTAAGAAAAGGATTTGTATATCCAGCCACAGGCTCCAGTTCTCCAGGTACCATAGATCTTTATTCACCCGCATCTTGATTTGTTCGGGGTTCGTTATTTCACCCCGGTAACCGTTTATTTGTGCCCATCCCGTTATTCCCGGCTTTAAAAACTGCCTGATCATATAATCCTCCACCACTTTTGAATAATCGGTAGTATGTTTCAGCATATGTGGCCTTGGTCCTACCAGGCTCATTTCGCCTTTAAATACATTGATGAACTGGGGAAATTCATCCAGGCTGGTTTTCCGGATGAACCTTCCTATGGCTGTCACCCTCGAGTCGTTCTTTGTTGCCTGCTTTGTATCCGCCTCCTTATTGGATCGCATGCTCCGGAATTTGAGGCATTTGAAGCTTGATTTGTTTTTCCCGGTGCGCAATTGTGAAAAGAAAACAGGGCCCCTGGATTCCAGCATGATCAAAAGTCCCAGTATCGGTATCAGCCATGACAGGATGAATACAATAACCAATGTACTCACCACCAGGTCCAACGCCCTTTTTTTGATACGGTTACCCACATCATCCAATGGCTCGCTGCGAAGGGAAAGTATAGGAAGGTCACCAAAATATTCTATATGCACATCCCGGGTGATAAATACGGAAAGGTTGGGAACGATTTTAAACCGGATACATTCTTTTTCTGACTGAAACATCAGCTCATAGATGTCTTTATTCTGTTCCGGCGTTATGGTGGAGAAGATCTCGTTGATTTTCATTTCTTTGGCAACACGCAAGGTATTCTCAATACCCGTAAGGACCGGGTAGTGCGTAAGCTCATGCACATTCCCTTCATTTTCCACATACCCGATCAACTGCGTATTAATTCCGTCTTCCTCAAAATACTTTGCCAGCTTTTTGGCAGTATCATTATATCCAAGGATGAGAACTTTCTTGAAAATATGATCGCTTTTTTTATAGTAGTTCCTTATCCCAAGGTATAAGAACCGGTTTAAAAGCAATCCCAGGCCAAAGCTGATGAAGATTGAAAAAATAAACAGCCTGGAAATATTTACCTCGAAAGAAAAGAACAGGTAAACCAACACAAAGATTATCCAGAGCAAATATACCTGGATGGTTCTTTTGGTGAAGAATTCAAAGCTTAAAATGATCTTCCCCGCATAGGTTCTCAGCAGGAAAGAAGGTACGATCCAGAAAATATTTGAAACAACCCAGAAATTAAAATAAGCGCCCGCCGTGTTGGATGAGAGGTGTGTTTTAAATATGACCTGGCAGATAAAAAATATAGTATTTAATATCAGCAGGTCCAGTAAAACCAATGTTATCTGCAAGTATCGTTCAAACTGCCGGTTCATTCCATGAGATTTTTAAACTACGTACCCGAATTTTTATTTTCAGAAGATTTTTCCGGTATCTTTTTCTTACCGTTCTTTCAGGCGCCGACCAATGTTTTCACTTTGTATATGGAGCATAACACATCAACTATTCTTTCAGAGGTCTTTCCATCCCAATAAGGCGGGATTACACCTTTCTTCCATTCGCCATCTATGATCTTTTTCAAACAGGGTTTCAGCTTGCTGATATCGTCTCCAATTAATTCATTGGTGCCAAGGGTCACCGTTTCGGGTCTTTCTGTTGAATTCCGCAAAGTCAGGCATGGTACATGCAGCACCGTTGCCTCTTCTGTAATTCCGCCGGAGTCTGTTATTATTCCCTTGGCATTTTTTACAAGGTAAATAAATTCAAGATACCCCTGGGGATCGATCATGATCATTTTATCATCCCTGATCTTAAACTTATCTATAATCTGTCGTGTGCGTGGATGCACCGGAAAAATTACCGGGAAATCCATGGATGCTTCGTCGATTGCAGCAATAATGGATGCGAGCTTTTGCGGGTCATCAACATTGGAAGGACGATGGAGGGTTACTAAAAAATATTCTTTCCTTTTAAGTTCAAAAGCATCCCAAAAAGCAGGTTTTTTCAAACGGTCTTCATTTTGAAAAAGAGTGTCGATCATGGTGTTTCCAACAAAATGGATGCTGTTATCCGGTGCCCCGTTCTTTTTCAACTGCCGGTTGGCCTGCTCGCTTGTTGTAAAATAGTAATCGCAAAGGGCGTCTGTAACAATCCGGTTTATTTCTTCGGGCATGGTCATGTCCCCTGACCGTATTCCGGCTTCTACATGGGCCACATCCACACAAAGTTTTTTTGCAGTAATGGTACATGCCATGGTAGAAGTTACATCGCCTACAACCAAAACAAGGTCGGGCCTGTTGGCCACTAATTCCTGCTCAAACTTTACCATAATGCCGGCTGTCTGCTCTGCCTGTGTACCCCCCCCGCATTCCAGGTTTGTATCCGGCTCCGGGATACCCAACTGTTCGAAAAAATCCCCACTCATTTTTTTATCATAATGCTGCCCGGTATGAACCAGGCGGTATTGAATATCCTTCCCTTCCGACTGGGCGGATTTGATGGCCCGGATTATGGGGGCGATCTTCATAAAATTTGGTCGGGCGCCGGCAATTAAAGTTATGTTCATTTTATTTAATAAATTTCTTCAGATATTATTAATGTTAATGCTTTAACGCATTAAGAAAGTATTTATTTTATCCGAAAAATTTGTTTTGTCTTTTCTTTTATTACTAAGTAAATAAACTCCGAATTTCCAAACAAATAACGCTTCCACATCCGCCGGGGCTCCTGCATTACCCGGTAAAACCATTCCAGGCCGGTTTTCTGCATCCACATGGGGGCTCTTTTAACAAGCCCCGATACCACATCAAAACTCCCCCCCACACCCATGATAAAAGGGGTCTGAATGATCTCCTTATACGTATTTAAAAATATCTCCTTTTTGGGGGAGCTCATGGCCACAAAAAGAATACTTGCCCCGGAACCGGCAATTTGCTTAGCTACATTTTGTTCTTCCTCTTTTGTAAAATACCCGTTGCGGTAGCCGGCAACGATGTTATTCCCATATTCCGCTGTATATATTTCCGCCACTTTTTTTACAACCTCCTCCCTGGCACCCAAAAAGAAAATACGGTATTTTTTCTCGGCCGCCAGTTTTACCAGGTTTGCCATTATATCTATACCCGCCACCCGCTCGGGCAAAGGTCTTCCTAAAAATCGTGAAGCCCAAACGATGGCTTGTCCGTCTGCATTGATGATATCACAACTGACAATAGACTCTTTTAAAGCGGTATCCTTTTGTGCATTCACCACTTTAGCGGCATTAATGACCACATGATGAATTGGCTTCCGCCTGGTTATTGCATCATCGATCAACCCGATGGTCTCCCGCATGGTAAGTGAATCAACCGGGATATCACAAATAGTTACTCTTTTCATTGTTTTCGGATTTAATGTACGTGGTAAGGGCATAAAACATCCACGATTGTGCCCAACGTATGTAGGGTATCTTTGATGAAAAATACTTATTGACCTGGTAATAAAAAAAACCCTCCCCGGATTGCATGTTCTTGATTGTCCAGTCAAGTACTTTATCCATTATTTTTTTATGCGCATGAAATTTCCCGAGTTTGGCCAGCGTGATGATCAGCTGGGCCGGTGCATGAATGTCTATCGGGTAAGTAGAGTTACTGTAATACCTGGGAATACCGTCTTCTGTAAAAAACGTATTTATATAGTACTGAAATCCCTGGTCTACGTTTTTTTGATAGTCGTTATTCCCGGTAAACCTCATGTAATCATGAATACACTCCAGGTTATACCCTGTGTGAAAATTATCGATCCATTGATGGAAAGGCAATGTACCATATCCCCATGATCCATCCTGTTTCTGGTAAGAACAGCAAAAGCTTACCGATCTTTTTGCCGCATCTGCCAGCGCCGTTTCTTTCGTGATACTGTAAACACGGCTCATCAGCCGGCTCCCCAACAAGGAGGCATTGAAGACAACGCTTTTATCCACCGGCGAATAGGAAAAAGCAAAGTTGCCGTCACTGTCATATGTCCTGTTCAGGTCTTTTAAAATGAAATCGCAGGTGCTTCGTGCAGTTTTGAGCAGTTTTTCATCTTTTGTGATATGATATGCATCAAGCAGGGCATTGGCGATAAAAGCAGTAGCCACTACCGTAGGGGTGTGTTTGGGCTGGAAAAAAGCCCGTGCCTGCCAGTCGAAGTTATATCCCCAACAGGCACCGCTATATCCTTCACTCTTTAATTCAAGTATCCGTGCTGTAAGAAAACTGATCTTATTTTTATAGTCTTCCCGTGGTTCATGATCGTACAGGTTGCAATACCCGGCCAGGAATAAACCAAGTCCCTTCGGGTTATACTCCTTTTTTATTCCGGTAAGCGACCGCAGGTTCATGGGAGACCGCTTGAAAAACTGTATCCATGCCAGACGGAAGAACCTGTTCCTGGAAATAAACGGTAAAGATTGAAAAAAGCGGCTGTTCAGCCCGTCATAAGGATCGTAGCCTTTAAAACCCTCAGATTCACAATATCTCTGAAGTTTGTTTAATGATTCTATGACGGCGGTACTGTTCAATGTGGTCGGGTTTGATAATATTACAATGCATCGGGTTTTACCTTAAATGCTTTATCAATAATGAACGCCTATACTTTACATGTCCGTTAATTCAATGCTTTGCGGCATTCCGGTATAGAGGCTGTCGTGTATTTTAAAGGTCGTTAATGTTGTCAGGCAAATTGACCTGAAATCAATCGGGCTGTCATTCCCGGATTTAAGGGCATTGATGAATGCTTCCACTTCTTCTTTATGCCCTTTGCCGGACGATTTCAGCTTCGTTGCTTTTCCGTTCTTATAAATCAGTCCCTCCCTGAAATCATTGATCACGCCGATCTTTGATCCGCTAAAGACCTCGATCAGTTCTTTGGGCATTGCTTTATCGCCATTGGCAAGGTAGGTGAGATTGCCTACGGAACCGTTCTGGAATTTCACTACAATTGAAATATTATCTGCCGCCGTGATCTTGTCGTTCGTGGTACTGATACACTCCGCATATACTTTTACAGGGTCAGAGCCGGTGAAATACTGCATGAGATCAATAAAATGGCACATTTCGCCAATGATCCTTCCCCCGCCGGTATCCTTTTGCTGCACCCAGTTGTCTTTGGGTATAAACCCGGCATTGACCCGGATATTGATAACCATGGGTTCGCCGGTATTCATAAGCGCATTTTTGATGCCGGCGCTTACCGGGGCAAACCGCCTGTTAAATCCAACCATCAGGGGCTGCGTATGCGTTCTCCGGGTTTCAATGATCTGGTCCAGTTCCTGGCTATTCATCGCAAGCGGCTTCTCCACAAAAACATTTTTGCCTGCTTTTAATGCCTGCATTGCCAGGCCCGCATGGGATGAATGCGGGGTGGCGATAAACACCGTATTCACCTTTTCATTCTTCAGTACATCGTTCGCATCGGAAGAACAAAAATTAAATCCGAATTTATCTGCTGCGTTCTTGGCTGTTATGCCACGGGAAGTAACCACGCCATCGAGTGAAGCCCCGGTTGGTTTGATGTTTGGTATGAGGTAGCTTTGGGCAAAACTTCCTGCCCCTATGAATGCAGTATTAATGGCAGAAAGCGGTTTGTTTGAAACTGCAACCAGTGACCTTGATTTTGTTTCATTCGCCGGGTATTTAAGCAGGATACCAATATGATGCTCCTTTATTTTCCCCAGGATGATGTCGTAGGCTTTCTCCGCATCATCAATATCCACTACATGGGTCGTTAATGGTTTCAGGTTAATGCTTTTACGGGCGATCAGGCCAAGAAAACTCTCCATATTCCGTTGTTCCGTCCAGCGTACATAGGCATACGGATAATCCTGACCATTTTCTTCATAATCGGTATCATACCTGCCCGGTCCATAGGAACATGACATCCGGATATCAAGTTCTTTCCTGTAATAAAACGGATCCCTTGGTACATTCATGGGCACTCCTCCCACTACAACTACCTTTCCTTTTTTCCTGGCCAGTTCGCCTGCCAGTTCGATCGGATCGTTTGATTGAGTGGCTGCTGTTATGATAACGGTGTCAAAACCGTGGCCATTTGTAAAATTATCGCAGGCTGTTTTCAGGTTTGCATCATTTCTCAAAACTGCCTTATCGGCCGAATGTTCATTTGCAATGGAAACAAAGGATTCGGAAAGATCGGTCCCAAAAACGGAACAGCCGTTTGCACGAAGCAACTGGCAGGTTATTTGCCCGAGCAGGCCAAGGCCAATAACGCATACTTTTTCTCCAATACCGGCTTCTGCCTGCCGGACTCCCTGCATGGCAATAGCACCGAGTGTTGTAAATGCTGCGTCATCCAGGCCCACTTCATCGGGTACCTTAACCACAAGGTTCTGCGGAACGGCAACAACCTCTGCATGCGACGCATAATCAACTCCGGCACATGCAACCCTGTCGCCTGGCCTGAACATGCCTTTGGTGTCCATGCTTGACAAAACAACGCCACTTGTACTGTAACCCATTGCCTTTAACGAATCCAGTTTGGTTTTTACCTTACTGATCGTGGCCATCAGCCCTTCCTTTTTTATGTTTTGCATTACCTGGGCAACAAGATCAGGCCGTTGCCTTGCCTTATTAAGCAGGTTTGCCTGCGCTACTTTTACTGTTCCCCTTTCTGTGCCGGCACTGATGAGTGAAAAATTGTTTTCCACCAATACCATCCCTTCCGAAAGTGCGGGCAATGGAACATCATCTACATATAGCTCTCCTGTCTTGAAATTTTGAATTACCTGTTTCATTATTATTTGTCCGTTTTGGAAAGGGCTCTGGTGACCGCTTTTTTGAGGTTTAAAGTTAGTTTAGTTGAATTTGAAAATTATGAACCAATGAGGTTAACATATTATTACGGGTTTCTAACGCAGAATCTGCATCATTATTATATAAAATTCTTATATGGCCTTTATTTTTTATAATCCCGGGTATTTTAAGGTCTTTTACTGATATCAGTTCCTGGGTTGCGGGGTAAACTTTGAGAACCGGGCAAATTCCGGCTTATTCAGGATCATTTCCCGTATCATCAACCGCGAAACAGAGTCGATGCTATGAAGCGGGTCCAGGAAATTATTTTTCTCCCCCGTAATAGCATTCGGCCAGTTAAAATCGTACAGGTCGCCAAATGATCTTATGTCTTCCAGGAATTTTTCGTATTCCTCCCCCAGCTTAAACTGGTTGATCTTATCCTGCAGTTCCGTATGTGCAGGAGAAATAAAAAACACCAGTTTGATGTTATTCTTCACACAGTGGTCGGAAATCCTTTTAAGTTCGTTATAATAATTTTTAGGGTAAGAATAGTTTCCCAGGAACCGGTCCTCCTGGGCCAGTTCATATTTCCAGAATTCTTCTCTTGAAAATGGCGGAGGCTCATACTCAACACGTTGTTTGAACAGTTCTGACTTTAAGATCAGCATGGTGTTCTCCAATGTAAACTTATTCATCAGGTACAGCGGTTTTGAGTTTTTCACTTCAATGGCCGCCGATACCCTGTCCTTGAGCAAGGTGCCGCTATATCCTTCTATTCCTATACCAATATAGACCGTATCGAGTTTGTTTCTTGAGCTTAGGTCCCAGAATATTTTAATTACGTCCTGTAATGACCCGGCGCCGGCTGCCAGGTTGATGACCTTCTTCCCATTTACTTCCTCAAAGAACTCTGCATTTAATCTTTGTGCACGGGAATCGCCCAGCACAATTACCGGGGTTGGATCCCGCTCGTATTCAATAAGCCGGTACAGGTATGTGTTCTTTTTCCGGGCCAGGGCATTTTTTAATTCCAGCAACTCTTTATCTTTTTCCGGAGAAAAATAATTGAACGGGTCAATCATGACCTCCAGGGCGATGAGGATCATAAAGGGTGAGATGAAAATCAATATTTTTTTAATAAACTGCAACATGTGTCATTCTGCTTTAAAACTGGAAATAAACGAACTGTTCCCCGCTGAACACCCCTAAATAAAAGATCAGGAATATCACGCAATAGTAAGCAAGCCACCGGACCGTATTGTTCTTATGATTAAATAAAAGAATGCGCCCGGGGTAATATTCTTCCATAAAATCCTTGATGAACAGGATCGAAAATGCTATAAAGCCATACAGCATGGTATCGCCATCTTTGTACGGCAAATGAAACGAATCGGTTACAATTCTTTTAAATATCTGAAGTACTTCAGCAACCGTTGCTGCATCACCGCCAAAACTTAATGAAAAGGCGAATAACAGGTATGTGAAGACACAACCCAGCATGATATACCACCATCTTTTCTTTAAACGGAACCTGTCCTCAAAAGCATCTTTCCGTTTCCTGGTAAGCATTTCAAAACTCAAGGCAACTCCCTGTATGCCGCCCCACACCAGGAAATTTAGTGCAGCCCCATGCCATGCCCCGGAAATAATAAAGGTCAGATTCAGGGCAATGACAATACCCCACACTCCATATTTTCTGAAACCAAAAGACAATGGGGTATACACATAATCAGTAAGCCATTTTATCAATGAGATGTGCCAGCGCCTCCAGAATTCCGACATCGTTGTTGCAAAGAATGGGCGGTTGAAATTTGGTATCACATTAACACCCATCACTTTTGCACAGCCGATCGCAATCAGCGAATAGCCCCCCAGATCGCCATATACCCGTATGGGTTGCATCAACGTTGCCAAAAGCAATGAAGAACCAACATGCTGATCGGTATTTTTAAACACGGCATCAATGTATATGCTGATCCGGTCAGCCAATGCAAGCTTCATGAAATATCCCCAAAGCATCAGTTGCAGGCCGCTAACAACCATCTCGTAGCTGAACCGGAGTTTTCCTTTGAACTGGTGAAACATATTTGATGCCCGCTCGATAGGACCCGACATCACAACCGGGAAAAAAGAAAGGAATAAGGCCACTATCCCAAAATTCTTTTCTGCCTCTATTTCTTCATTATACACATCTATTATATAGCCCAAGGCCATAAACGTGTAAAAAGATATGCCTACCGGCAACAGAAGGCTTATATGCGGAAGAGACAAATGCAATCCTGCATAGTTGAGCAGCCCAAAAATACCCTCGTTCACAAAATTGAAATATTTAAAGAAAAAAAGCGGCAGCAGGATCAATACGATTGCAGCAATAAGCAATAGCCTTTTACCTCTGTCCGACGTTGCTTTGGCAATTAAATTGGTGAAAAGATAAGTGGTTATGGTAACCCCGGCAAGCAGCAGTGCATAGACCGGTTTGATATTGATATAAAAATAATAGCTTGCGATCAGCAAAAATACTCCCCTGAATTTTTGAGGAAGCAAAAAATACAGGATCAGCACCGCCGGGAAAAAAACCAGAAAATTGAACGAAGTAAAAACCATTACATTTTAAAATTTAGAGCTGATGATGGCAACCATATCACCCACGTTTGCCATTTTATTCAGGTCCTTCAGTTTAAATTTTATGGAGAACTCATTTTCCACTTCCGAAATAAGCAGCATATGCGATAAGGAATCCCAGTTCTCAACATCCAGGGCACTTAGTTCATCCGTGATCACCAACGAATTATCAGAGAACACTTTCCTGAAAACCGGGGTCAACCTGTTAACAATTTCTTCTTTTTCCATTTTGTTAGTTTTTAAATTCTTTTTCCATTACCAACTTTTCATTATAGGGCAGGTAATCAAATATTTCTTCATCAGCTGATTTATACGACTTAGCAATCCTAAAGCCGTGTCGCAACAGTATTTTGATTGAAAAAACACTGTTTTTAAATATCTGGCATTGCACTTTTCCCAGTCCCGGGTATTGTGCACGGGCATTTTCTTCAATCCGGTGCATCAAGTCAGCATCAAGCCCTTTACCCAGGTGTTCATTCAGAATATGAAAGTATTCCAGTTGAAGCGTCATGGGCTCCCGTTCTATCAAAACATCCTGTACAATATGCGCCTTTGTTCTCAGGTACCGGACACTTTCTTCTCCGAATGTATAACTGATTAAATTCGATTTTAGTATTTTAGAAGGCAACGCCCCATTAAGGCCTTCAATCCATGCACCGGAACCTGAAATGGGCCTGCCTTCAAACTCTGTAATAATAAAACTGCTCAGCGATAGTTCACATCCTTCTGTTTCTTCTTCCAGCATCAGCATTATAAGGTCTTTTACCTCTGCCTCTGTTTTATTAAACAACGTTGCGAAACTTAACCGGTCGGACATACCTTTTTCAGACGCAATAACCACATCTGCTAAAAAGGGTATATCGTTAACTATTGCTTTCCTGATCAGGTATTCACTCATATATCAATTTTACTGGCTTACCGAATGGCTGCTGCTGGGATCAGCCATTTGGTTTTTTACCCACTAGCTTTTCACTTTCTGTTCAATCAAGTCAACCAGGTTTTTCACATTCTCAAGTTTACCCAGCTCTTTCAGTTTGAACCTCACTGAAAATACTTTCTCCACTTCGCCGATCATCAACATATGTGTTAAAGAATCCCAGTTGGCAACTTCATTTGCTGTCAGATCATCACGTAATATTATTGCATCATCGTTAAAAACATTCCTGAAAATTGCCGCCAGCTTTTCGGTAATTAACGTTCTTTCCATAATTAATATTGATCCTGGTTTAATCCTTTTTAATCTCAAAATCTTCCGATACCAAACATCCGTCTTTAAGCCGGATAATAACCCTGTCTTCTGCTTCTTCGCAATACAGGCCCACGTTTTTATACTTTTCCACCAGGATTTTATCCTCCCCGATACCGGCAGCCCAGATTACATAATCCTTATAAAATGCCCCCTTGTAAGGTAAAGATACAGCCCTTATAAGATCATATATCTCTTTGCTGGATCTTGACAGGTCTATTTCCCTGTCGGCCTTTTTAAGCGGGCCAAAATAACTGACCTGTTCATGGTCCTGTTTCATGGCCCGGAAGGAATCGCTTTCCAGTAATTCAAGCGCTTCCACAACGATCGTTTTATAAATAGTCAACATCCGGGCCTGAACATGTAAGATATAATCCTCCGTACCTATCGCAAATTTCTTTTGCAGGATGATGTCGCCGGTATCCACGCCTGCCTCAATAAAATGAACGGTCACGCCCGACTCACTGTCTCCATGCAGGATTGCCTGATGCTGGGGTGATAGTCCCCGGTATTTAGGCAAGAGCGAAGGATGAATATTGATGGCTCCTTTTGCGGCCAGTGTAAATATTTCCTCCCTTAAGATTCGTCGCAGATGAGCTGATACGATAAGGTCAGGTTTTACTTTACTGATCTTTCCGGCAACAACTGCTGAGTTGACATCTGCCGTTTTTAAGAACTCAATGCCATTCTTTTCAGTCACTTCCCCAAGCACTTTAAAGTTTGCCGCAGGGCTATCCGGGGTAACCAGCAACGAAACCTTATGACCGGCTTTTACCAGTGATTCGGTCACTGCGGCCGTGTACATATCTTCTCCGAATACAACCAGTTTCATTTTTTAAAATTTTTCTTTTAGCAGTTTCCTGTCGATCTTTCCATTCGTATTAAGCGGGAAAGCATTTATGAACCGGATCTGCGTTGGTATCATATACCCCGGCATTTTCGACTTCATATACTCTACCAGTGGCTTTGTATTGAATTCTGCTGCCTCTATGACCATGCCGATCTCCGTATTATGTAATTGGTTTGTAAATGCAATGGCCACGGCATTTATTTTTTGCAGGAACTCCTTTGCAAAAAATTCGATCTCCGAAAGCTCCACCCGGAAACCCTGCACCTTTACCTGTGAGTCTATCCTGCCCAGGTACATGATATCCCCTTCTTCATCTGCCTGGCAGAGGTCGCCTGTTTTATAAAACCGGGTTGATTCTCCATGATACATCGTATAAAAAAAGGCCTCTTTATTTTTTTCCTCATTTTTCCAGTAGCCGGGGGTTAACTGTATACCACCCAGGCACAATTCCCCTTTTTCTCCTGGAGCAAGTATTTCGTTTTTGTCATTTATGATAATGGTAAATGTTCCGTTCATCGCCTTGCCAATGGAAAGCAGGCCGTTGGAAACTTTATTCTGTCCATCCTGGCCATAGGTGTAATGGGTGCAAAAAATGGTATCTTCTGTAGGGCCATATACATTCATGATCCGGGCGTTTGGTATACTGTTTGCCCATTCGCTTGTTACATCCAATGGAAGCGCCTCTCCGCAAAACAAGCTATACTTCATGCTTGTACAATGTATTTCATCCAGGTACGGACGCAGGTAATGAATGATGGAAGGCACCATCAACGCTACGGTAAGCTGATGTTCCTCCAGCAGATCGGCAATGTAATTGAATTTGATCTTGTTTTTGGGAATGGTATAAACGCAAGCCCCTCTTAGCAACGGGGCCAGGTATGACATCACCGACAGGTCAAATGTAAGTTCAAACATCTGCAGGCATTTGTCGGTTGGATCCATTGTTATACCAAGTTCAAAAAAGGCTTTAATGAACCCTGCCAGGTTTGCCCGGCTGATGGGAACCCCCTTTGGCACACCCGTGGTTCCGGATGTAAAGAATATGTATGCCCGTGCATCATCCGGAACAGGCAATGCTGCCAGATCCAGCGTTCCGGCAGGCAGCTCCTTCGACCTGATAACCTGTAATTCCTGGAACAAACTGTGCTCCGATGAATCAATGACAACCGATGTCCCTGCCTGCTGTAAAACATTCCTGTTCCGTTCCGCAGGCGTGTCGGGATTAACGGGTACATAACATTTCCCCTCCAGCCATAACGCAAGGATAGCAGCATAGGTTTCAATATCATCATTGGCCACCAGTCCTACATTTACATTATCCGGCTCCAGTTTTTTAACAGCGGCCCGTATGGATGAAACCTGTTCGCCGAACTGCCTGTAGGAGTAAAAAACCCCGTTGATACAAAATGCATTATTGGCCCCATAGCTCTCCGAAGCAAGAAGGAAAGGTTGCAGAACGATGTTCTCAAATGCACTGGTGTTATTCATTTTTTTCCGGGGTTTGGGTTGCTAATAGTATCTTTTGCTGAACACATCATTTGTTTCTGTAAGATTTATCGGCATTTAAAAATGCATTGAACGACTCCCGGGCGCCTATGGTAGCCCGTACAAACTCCCCGTTAAAATAACTTTTCCTGTCACGCAGGTATACTTTATTATCTGCCATGTACTTGATATATCCGGCAGCATTATCCACTTCATAAGAAACAAAGTTCGCTTTAGAGGGATAATGTCTTATGTTATTCTGCCGGCAGTATTCATAAAATATTTCCTTGTTGCTATTCACCTCATCCACATATTTCTGAATTTTATCGTAGTTGTTCAACATGTATTCACCTACCGAAGCACTGAGCATGGTTACATCTTTCGGGTTGTATACCTTATTTAATTCAGCTACCACTTCCTCATTGGCAAGCAGGTAGCCAAGGCGTATCCCTGCCAAACCAAACGCCTTCGAAAAGGTCCGGATAATGATCAGGTTGCTGTACTGCTGCAGCAGGGCCAATGAAGTTTCTCCCGAAAACTCATAGTATGCCTCATCTGCGATCACCAGTGCATGGATCGCTTTTGCGGCATCCAGTATCTTTTTAAGGCCTTCATTATCGATCTGGTACCCGATGGGATTATTGGGGTTGGTGATATAGATCAATTGAGGCTGGATCCGGGCGATCTCCTCTGCGATCATGATTATACTTTCATTTGATGAATCGGAAACAGGAATGCCTATAACGGTATTACCGAATGATTCAGCCTGTGCCCTGAAATTATCGTACGTGGGTAACAGCACCATGCATTTACTGTGGCTGGTAAATACCTGCAGGATCATCCGCAATGAATTATCCGAACCGTGTGCCAGCAGTATCTTATTCACGGAATCCAGGCCGTTGAATGACCTGATCTTTTCCAGTAATTTTGAATGGCTGGCTTCCGGATACCATTTCAGGTAATTATCCTTTTGGAACAGTCCCCTTATAAATTCAAGTACTTCCTGGCTCGCCACTTCATCTGCTTCATTCCAGTCTAACTTATACGAAACAATATCCTTTCTGAAATTGTCCCATGCTTTTTGGGTAGATAGGGAATACGCATCATAGCTGGCCAGTTTGTAGCTGCCCGGCTTTTTTACGATCACAAGTGTTTTACCATCCGCATTGGTGAAAAATTTCTCCCTTTCCTCAATGGAGACCGGGATGCCTGTGCCGATCCGCAGTTCAAGGCCTTTGCGCAGGGCAGCCATTTCTTCATTCGCCAGTTTCTCAGATGTTCTTATCAGCACCAGTACCTCCAGCGTGGAGTATTGCACTATCTGAAATGCCTTTATTTTTGAGAACTCCCTGAAAAGCGTATAAAAATTGATGGAAGGAAGTTTTGCGCCGTTCAGCCCAACAATAAAATCATCCTTCCGGCCTATAACGGTCTTTACCAGCGGCAGCGTTATTTTTCCATCAGCCTGTTTTGTATCAAATACCTCGATCAGGTCGCCTGTATCATACCGGATAAACGGCATAACAGAATTATAAAATGAAGTGGTAACAAGTTTTTTTACGGAAGCGGTTTCTGTGTCCACCAGTTCCGGGTACCCGTATTCCAGGCACATGTGCATCCCATTGTGGGACGGGCCTTCTTTTATAATGATCGCCGGTTCCGTCATTCCATACCAGTTAAAAAGCCTTTTCCCAAACAAGGCTTCAATCTTATTTCTTTCTTCAGCGCTCAATGTTTCGGAAGAAGTATAAATGCCTTTCAGGTTTGAAAGCCTGGCTACCTCTTCTTTTTTCAGGTAGTCGCACAAAAAACTTATGGAAGATGGATATCCCCTCAGGATATCGGGGTTGATCTGTATAAGCTGCTGAATATAAAACGCGGCGTTGGTATGATTCAGGTCGTATGCCGAAAAATAGTACGTATTCTCAACTGCATTGTATTTAAACAGTGGGGCGCCTTCTGCCGGCCGTACATAGCTTCGCAATGAAAATATCCTGGGCCTGCTCTTGTTTGTACACCAGCTGTGGTGGCGGAATATCATTGCTTTATCCATAGCCACCATGTATGGGGTTAAAAGCATTTTTTGCGGCTGACCGGTTGAACCGCTGGTGGCATATTCAACGGCTATACCCTTGTACCTGGGGTTTATAAGATTCCTGTACTCTTTCCGGATTATGTCCTTTGTTAAAACGGGTATCTTTTCCAGGTCTGAGAGCTGGTTGAAATCCGTCTCCGGATCAAAACCCACCTGCGCAAACAGGGCTTTGTAGTAAGGTACATGCCGTGCTTCCAGCAGTGTCTTTTTTACCTCCCGGTACTGAAAGTCCTTAAATGCCGCCTCCGTTCTATATTGCGTATCAGACAGCTTTCTTTTATACAGCCAGTAACCATAGGCCTTAAAGAACAAATTAATCTTACTGGACTTTGAAATGATCATTTTATCTGGTTTAATTATTTTATAAGCATTCGGTTTTACAGCGTATCCAGGATCGTTTCAAATACCAACGACCTCCTGCCGTCCTTATAGTTTTTATAAGCCGGGAATACCTTTTTTGCAAGCGCTTTAAAAGCCGCCGGCGGGTTCACTATTTTTTTTACCCGGTAATACCCGGGCAGATAATTATTCGAGCCCCACTTCTTAACTCCTTCTATTTTAATTGAACCTGAATTCTTATACCCCGTGAGCGTTTCAAACAGATCGCCCTTTTGCTCAAGGGTGCAGATGCATTTCCGGATATCATAATTATAATGTGCATCGCTGCCTCCCAATGGCTTTAAATGGTCATAACCGGACAGGCTGTTCACCGCTGCCTCATTATACTCATGACTGATCTTTGCATTGAAACATTCATAAAAATCTCCCCAGGGTAAAACCTCTTCAAACGAAACGGAATTCAGTATGCCGTCATGCCGCTGCGGATGCGGGAAGTAAACAAAAGCACCCTGCTCCTTTATCTCCTTTACCACATCCAGCGGTGTTTTAGATACAATGGCCTTTTTAAGGAACAGTCCTATGATATGCGTTCCATCAGCGCAGGTAACTTCTTCGCCCATGATAACACGGAGGTCATTTTTCTTTTTCACCCGCAGCCATTGTAAAAAATCCACGGCTCCTTCCGTGGTATCATGATCGGTAATGGCCAGCACATCAATATTGTTTTTCCGGGCATGACGGTATATGGCGGAAAAGGAATTATACCCATCCGATGAATAGCTCGTATGCACATGAAAATTAAAGGTCAGTGTATTGCTCATCTTACATATGAATGGCCGTTTATTTCATCCATTGATCACTATTATTTTCAGTTATAAATATTATTGCAGTAATACGCAGTATAAGAAGCAATATCTTTTGCCTGGTCATTCATACCACCGTCATTACCTGTGTTGCCGGTTTTTGCATCCGTGATCGCCCGGGCAAGTGAACCGGCATCCCTGGTTTTAAAGAGCCTTGTGCCCGCAGGCCGCATCACCACATCCGAAGCGATCACCGTTTTTCCTAAAAACAACGCTTCCCTGACCGTAAGCGCATCCCCATCAGTATTCGTAGGCCTCAATACAATATCCGAATCACCAATAAGCCGGATAAAAGACAAAGGCGCCTCAAACAAAAGAAAACAGTCTTCCAGGCCAAACTCCCTGATCAGTTGCCTGTATTTTTCAAGCTTTATGATGCCCGTATCTTCACAAACAACAAACACAAAAGCAACTTTTTCATTCTTCTTTTTCAGTTCAGATGCTGCTGCGATACACAGATCCAGCCCGTACATGTCTTCATTATTATGACTGTCAAGCCGCCAGGCGTTTGCTGAACAAACCTGGTAGCCAAGTCCCCGTTTTTCGTTCACCCAGTTCTTTACCGGGGCTGGTATTTCTTCTTCAGCACCCAGGTCCGGCGGCAGAAATGCATCTTTAATAAGATACTGTTTCACATTGAACCTTCCCGCAATTTCCCTGCTTACAAAAATCGTCTTATTACAGGTCCTGAGCATTATTTTATCCAGCACCCTTTCAACAACCCCCCTGCCCGGTTCGTATCCATGAATCGTAATTATCCTCTTTTTAAAAAATAAACTTGCAGCCAGGTAGTGCAGTATTCTCAAAGAAAGAAGTCCGCTGTGAATATGAACAATATCGGCAGCCAGTACTTTTTGCAAATACCGGCCAATCTTTAACGAACGTATATTAAAAATATTATCTTTTTTAACTCTTGCTTCATCGATCACATCCACATCAAACCGGCCCGCAAGTAAGGGCTTTAGCCGTTTAATGTGGATACTTACCCCGCCAAAAGGAGGCGGATAAGGCCCGATCAATAGAATTTTTTTGTTTTTCATACTTTTATCCTGTCACAGATACAAATTAATGAGATATGTGCCCCTAGGCTGATCTGAAGATCGATAATAGCCGCAACCCTACTTTTTCAGAATCGAAATTCGTTTCAGCTGTTTTTCTTGCCCCTGCCCCCAGGAGTTTTATTTTTCCCGGTTCATTGATGAACGTCAATATAGCATTTGCCAGTTCATTTACTGTATTGGGGCTTATCAGTAATGCATTCACTCCATCTTCCAGGTAACTGGAAACATCACCCACGTTTGTAGCGATCACCCCTTTGCCTGTGGCCAGGAACTCCCCCAGTTTGAAAGGGAAGCCGGCATTGGCGAATCGGGAGTTTATCCTCGTCATGCAAAAAATATCACAACTGTTGAGTGTAGCATAATAATCGCTGATGCTCAAAAAGCCCATGAAAATGACCCGATCCCGGTTGGGTGAATTTTCAATTCGCTGTTTTATCTTTTCAACATCCCGGTTGTTGCCTGCGCCGGTTAAGATCAGTTTCACCCTGCTGTCCGTTTTGCATACTTCATCAAAAGCGTCAACCAGGTATCCCAGCCCGTCCTTTTCTCCAAAAGAACCTCCGTAGAATATTTTCAGGTTGTTCCTGTCAGGTTCGTACCCCTCGTTCTTAAAATAATTCAGGTTGACAGTTACCGGTATCAAATGTACCGGCACACGGTCTTTTGAAATTTCCTGGCATCTTTGCCGCAAATGCTCTGAAATAGCGACATAGGTATGCACAAAGTACCTGGAAAACCGGAACAGGAATATGGAGGTTTTAAGCCTTGCCTTGTTGATAAAACTTATATGTGACTCATAGCGGTTGTCTTCTATCACGTCTATGATTATCCTGTAGCCCTTCAGCTTTGCATAAAGTATGAATACAATATTCTTTAAATCAGGATAATTGTAATTATAAAGAATGTTCTTACAGTCCCTTTTCCTGTTCCTTTTCAGGAACGATATACCACGGTACCAAAAACTGAATATGGAAAAAAAATTGGCCAGCCCGAAACCAATGACCTCAAACTCTATATCATTCAGTTTCCCCTGGCGCCCGATCGGTTCTTTATTATCCGTTTCAAAAACCAGGTTACTTGCCGTAACCAGGTTCATTTTGATCAATGGCTCAAAAAGATTTCTCACCCTTGTTGAACTGGCCATACCGTCAAAAAGGGAAACACCCGTTACCACTATGTTACATCCCGGATCACTCATATTTTATCTGGCATTGGCCAGCCGTTGTTTATTTTCTGTTATGGAAGAAATGATGTTCCTGAAATCACTCCTGATCTTCACGGAGTTGAAATTTGTTTCCGCCAGCTTAATTGCATTCTGTGCGGTCTGCCGGCGTAAAAAAGGATCGCCCAGTAATTCCTTTACTGCATCTGCCAGCAGTTGAATATTATTTTCCGTTACTACTTTGGCCCATTTGTTCTGAATGGCATCCTGCACCAGGGCCGTTTCTTCAGGTCCGAACATGATCACCGGTGTACCACTAATCATGAACTCCGGTGCCTTGGTGGGCATCGAGTATTTTATAAAGCGAATGGATTCTTCGGAAAAATCATACGGCAAATAGAGAAAATCAGCCTGTGCAAAAACCCGTGGCAGGTCTTTATACGCCACCATTGAATGGTGCTTTACACATGTATACTTTTCCATCCAGGAAGGTCTGTCTTTTGTTTGCAGCACAAACTGCACCGGTGAACCCGATCCCTCATTTACCTTCTCCACTGCCTTTGCCATTGATTCCAGCGTTTCTTCAATACCGGTTCCGATCCGGCCAGCATACAGTATTACCGGGGCCTGGCCCAGCTCATAACTGCTTCGCTGATGGCTCTTCCAGAAATCTATTTCAATGGGATTGTGAAATGTGATGAAATCCATTCCATACCTGCGCCTGTATTCTTTTGCCATTGCATGGCTGATGCTCATCAAAACGTCTGC
Source organism: Chitinophagaceae bacterium (assembly GCA_016710165.1). NCBI lineage: Bacteria > Pseudomonadati > Bacteroidota > Chitinophagia > Chitinophagales > Chitinophagaceae > Chitinophagaceae bacterium. The sequence goes on from JADJLJ010000001.1 coordinate 2,075,069, forward strand.
TTTACTCAACAACGTCCTGAATTCAGCATCGATTTTTTTGTGCCAGTACTTTTTGAATGGCCCCCGCTGGCTTATGGTAGATGGCCAGTCATCCATCACATGATAGATCATGGGTTTTTTTACATACGCTTTGACCTGTTTACAAAATGATACCGTTTCGAGGGTAGAAGCCTGTGCGTATATGAGATCCGGCCTGTACGCATCTATCCATTCGCATAAACTTTTCGACAGGGATATCTTTGAAACGCAATGGATCAGGCCGATGTATTCAAGAAAGGGATAAAAATACCTGTCAACGATCCTGCCCCGGAGTGTTGTCTGGGCCTTTACCGGCGGCGGCTGTTTCGTATCCTGGTCATCTATTTTACGCAGGCCTGAGGCTACCTTTCGCTGCAATAAATTAAAGGGAAATATCCATTTGTATTCTTTATCGCCGAGTATATAATACGTATCACAAATAGTTGTATTCAGGTTATTGAACATATGCACCGTACTCACAACCGCGATCTTATCTTTTTCCCATCCACCAAACAGGTTTGCCTGCGTGATGCCTCCGCCACTGTTATTATTAAAGGGCTGTCCAACGATCAAAACTCTGGGCAAATGCATTTTTCTGTTTTAATTTATTCTCTTAACTGTTGCTGAATCAGTTTTGTAAATATGTTTTAATGGTCTCATCCGGTAAATTCCTGATCTTTTCCGAGTAGCATATTCCAACAGCAACCCAAACCAGCACATAGTTCATATTAAATACGATGCCCCCGGAGGGATACAGGTAAACGATCCAAAGAAAGATCCACATGGAAGCCGCTTTTGACAGCACATTCTTTGATTTAAATAAGCCGATATACACGGCAGGAATAAATATCAGCAGTAATAAAGAAAGGCTCAGGATGCCTCCCTTCAATATGATCTGCAGGTATCCTGTTTCAATATTATCCCGGTAACCGAGGCCTTCTGCATCATTCACATTGTCTACAATCGGACAATAGTATTTTCCCTTTATTCCTTTCCCGATCACCCAATCGGAAGGCGACATGTCGGAATACATCCATACTTCAACACCTGTCCGGGTGTCTTCCTCTCCCCGGTCTATCAGGAATCCGAACATGGCCGGGGTTTTCATATTGGGAACAACGAAGGCGCCTGCCACCAGCAGTATCACTGCCGTTGCTATGATCAGGGTCCTTTTTTTTGTCGTGATCACATAGATCATTCCCATACAGATCAGCGTGGTGAGGCACATGAAAATCAACCCCCTCCGGGCCCTGAAAATGGCAAAGAACAAAGTGACCAGGATCACGAACAGGGCAAACATGTTTTTGATACCAAAACGCATGAGCCCCTTTTTTCCTGTTTGATAAACAAAATTTATCAGAATGTAGCCGATGGGTAGCGCCAGCAGGGTGGAAAGAATTTCCACAAGTCCCTGGGCAACCAGGTTTAAGCGGTCATAGTCATGCAGGGTGTTATAAAACAAAACAACACAGATAAGAAAAAATGCTGCCAGTATCAGCAGGGAATTGAATATTTTCCTGTAATTACTGATACTTCTCGGAATCAGTACTACCACGGAAGCGAAATAAGGCAATATACCAAACGTAACATCCAGGAACATGAGTTTTAAGGAGTTGAAATCATATTGGGAACCCCTTAAGACAATGGTAGCTGAATAAAGGAAATTGATTATAAAAAGTATCTTCAGGTATTCGTTGTCAAATTTAAAATTCATGAGACCAAACCCGCCAAGGGCCATAAGCATAAAGCCCAGGATCTGTAAGGCCTGGTAGTTGGCGGGCGAAAGAAACGGTGCCTCCGCGGAACCCAAGACAAAAAATATTGTATAGGCCACAAACCCATACCAGAAAAAAACCCAGATTCATCTCCTGATTTTTTGAAACAGTAAGCAGGCCATCCCCGGTAAATCTTTTTTTCTGTATCACGAAACTTAAAAATTGAGAGCTGTTATCTATGAAAGCCGGTACTGGTATTCCCCGGCTTATTATGCAGTTGTTTTACCTGGCAGTTTTTTGTCTGAAATCAGTTTGACCTTTTGCTTTTATATGATCCAGCAGGAATTTACTGAGTGCATGCCCGGCTTTGATGTGACCACTGTTTTTCCAATGTCCGCCATCAATGGTCAGGTAATCCTCTTTGGTGAACTGCCCGATCGGGTCAACATATTTTATGGACAGTTCTTTGAATAATTTCAGGGCGTTCACATACGTCTCTCCTTTTTCCTGGACATCATCAAGCGCCGGGATGACGAGGACGATCAGTTCGGCATTATTTGCCTTCACGTATTCATCCAGTTCCTTCAGGTAATCCTTTGTCAGTTTATATCCCAGTTCCTTTGTTTTTTCCCTGTTGCCACTTACCCGGTTCTGAACCTTGGTCGTAAGATCCGAAACAAAAGCAAAAGCCCTGCTGCGTGCAATTATTTTCTGGAAAAAATTCAGCTCTTCCATTGGGTAAGAGCCCGTGGCTATTTTATAAGCCTCCCGGTTGGTTATTTCAACCGGTTTCAGGTCCTTATCAAAATCGTATTGACTGTAGCAGGATGCCAGTTTGTTAAAAATGATCCGGTCAAAAGGAAGCAGGTTGTCGGCAAAATCATTCCCTGTATAAAAGCCCAGCACCACGTAATTGGAATGCTGAAGGGGCAGGTATTTCCTGGTTGTGAAAACGGCATGGTTAGTTCCCGTAGCCGGTATCCCGGTATTCCATACAACTGCCGGGTGAACTTTATTGACATCGCTTTCCAATACATCGATAAAGGAACTGCCGATATCGGAAGAAGCGCCCCACGTAAAGCTGTCGCCTGCAGCCAGTATTTTTACAGAATCACTTTCGGGAGAAAGAGGGTTGAATTCGTCCTTGTCATGGTATCCATCCCGGTTGATCATCATCAGCCTCTTGTAATACCATATCTCCCTTAAGAAATATACGGAATCATCGGGCGTGGCCTGGTGGGCAACGTAGCGGGGCCCCGAGACCGAATCGCAGGTCCACCATTTAGCCTGGGTGTAAGAAACCTTCTGCATTTTATCGTAGCTGGAAGGATACTTCATGAAATACAAAACAACCTCCGAAAGAAGAAGAATGATCACTGCCAGGAAAAGAAGGGTGAACAGGGCAAATTTTATCTTCTTTCCTTTTGAAATATTTTTTTTATCGTTTTTATCAGCCATACGTAACTCCTTTAATCGAGTTTAAACTCTTCCTTCCAGTTTGAATCATTCACCAGTTCTTGCTGGCGTGTTTTATCAAAAACAAAATTACCTACTACCAAAAAATCCATTTCGGTACGCATGAAACACCGGAAAGCGTCGTCCGGAGTACAAACGATGGGCTCACCCCGTACGTTAAAACTGGAGTTCACCAGTAACCCGTATCCCGTCTGGTTCTTGAATTCATTGATGAGGTTCCAGTAACGCGGATTTGTTTTTTTGCTTACACTTTGAATCCTTGCTGAGTAATCCACGTGGGTTACGGCAGGAATATCGGAACGCAGGTGGTAAAGCCTTTCATACATTTCCATGCTGTTGTAGTTTGACGGCAATGGTTTAATATGTTTTTCCTGTACCGGCATTACTACCAGCATGTAAGGAGATGTTCCTTCCAATTTAAAGTACTCATTAACATCTTCCTCTAAAACAGAGGGTGCAAAAGGCCTGAACCCTTCCCGGTACTTAATTTTAAGATTCATCTTTTTTTGCATCTCCGGATTCCTTGCATCACCAAGTATACTTCGGCCGCCCAGCGCTCTCGGGCCATATTCCATTCTTCCCTGGAACCAGCCTACCACATTGCCTTCTTTCAGTTTGGATGCAACCAGCTTTGTGAGTTCACTAAAATCTTCGAAGTGTGTATGTGTTGCTCCATATTTTCTCACCATGCCCATGATACTTTTCTCGTCAAATTCAGGGCCCAGGTAAGCGCCTTTCATTTCATCGGCCACATTGGTATTTACGGTTCTTTTTTCTCCCTTCCACAAATACCACCCTAAGTAGGCAGCGCCCAATGCACCTCCTGCATCACCTGAGGCAGGCTGTATCCAGATGTTTTTAAACATACCGGTCTCAATGAGCTTTCCGTTTGCCACACAGTTTAATGCCACGCCGCCGGCCATTACCAGGTTCTCGCTGTTGGTTAATTTTTTTGCCGTGGCGGCCAGTTTTATAACAAGTTCTTCCGTTATCTGCTGAATGGCCAATGCCATGTTCATATAGTCCTGCGAAATTTCTGATTCCGGATTGCGGGGAGGAAGTCCGAACAACTCTGTCCACTTAGCATTATTGGTCATCTTTAACCCGGTGGCATAATTAAAATACTTCATGTTCAGCAAGATCGACCCGTCTTCCCTTACATCTACAAGTGTACTTAATGTCTTTTCCTTGAATTCTTTTGTTTGCGGAGAATCCGGATTTCCATAAGGAGCAAGTCCCATCAGTTTATACTCTCCGCTGTTTACAGTAAACCCGGTATAGTATGTAAAAGCAGAGTATAATAAACCGAGTGAATGAGGAAAGTGTAATTCCCTGAGCATCTTTATTTCGTTACCAACACCATGTCCAATGGTGGTGGTTGCCCATTCACCCACGCCATCGATCGTTAAGACAGCCGCCTCTGTAAAAGGACTTGGATAGAATGCACTGGCAGCATGCGATAAATGGTGTTCCGGGAATAATACAGGAATTTTTTTGTCACTGAATTTCTTAAACTCATCATTCAGCATCTTCTTCATGAACAGCTTTTCCTTTATCCATACCGGAACGGCCGAAAGAAAACTGGTAAGCCCTTTGGGTGCAAAAGCATGGTAGGTTTCGATCAGCCGTTCAAACTTAATGAAAGACTTATCATAAAATGCAATTGCTGCCAGGTCTTTGAATTCGATACCGGCTTCCTGCAATACATACCGTACGGCATTTTCGGGAAAAGATGCGTCGTGTTTTTTCCTGGTAAAACGTTCCTCATGGGCCGCTGCTATGATCTCTCCATCACAAACGATGGCAGCAGCACTATCATGATAATAGGCAGAAATTCCTAAAATAAATGTAGCCAAAGCGTAGTCTTTTAAATTAAAACAATGTGTAAATAAACGGTGCTATTGCAGAACCTGCAGAAAGCACGATCAATACTCCGAATACCAAAAGCACAATAATGAGGGGCAAAAGCCAGAATTTCTTTCTTACTTTTAAAAAAGCCCACAGTTCACGTAAAAATTCCATGATACTAATTTTTAAATTGCTTAATAAGGGTGTTCAATATCTTTTGAAACAAAAAGGTGGTCCCTTGTAACCATTACCGATCCGTTACTTTTCTTAAATGTCTTCAGGCTTAACGTGTCTTTTCCCATCAAACGCCTGGCGATGCTTACCGGGAATAATATAACAAAGTATATTACCGATAAAAGCACTTTCGATACCACTTCACCCAATAAGGTGGTCAACCCAAACCAGATCGTGGCAATATAGGTTATGGAAAAGAACATGGGAGCGGCCATTGCCAGTACCAGAACAGGTATGGCAATTTTGTAATAAATGACCTTTTGGGTGAAATACCCAAGCAAAAGCATGATAAGCACCATTGCCATCCCGGTGTCGGAAGCCTGTTTTTTTGAAATATTGACAGGAAAATATTTCTTTAAACTATGTTCAGCCATGTATAAATAATTTCATTTTTGATTGATAATACGACTTAAATATATGATTTTACGAAAAATCCATATGTAAAAGAACCTTAACGCTCCGATCAGGCATCTTATTTTACCGGGCACCCTTCAGGAAAAAAATAAATAGATCCCGTTCGGCTGCCCATTACTTACCGGGGTCAAAAGTAAAATCAAAATCCTTTACCCCGTATTATTATTTGCTTACCTGTTCTATTAACTCCAGGTGCTTCCTTACTGTACGCTCCGGTTCTATTTCGGGCGGCAAATACCCTTTCACCCCGTTGTTAATACAATACCTGACCCCTTCCGCAAGATCTTCAGCATCTTTATACCTGGCCAGGTAACCATTTTCCTTATGCTTTACCATATCCGGTATCCCTCCCACATCAAAACCTACTACGGGTGTACCACAGCTTAATGCCTCCATCACCACATATCCAAAAGCCTCAGCCAATGAGGGCGCAATGAATACATCGGCCGCATTATAAACCAGGGCCGTTGAATATTCATCTTTCAGGTAACCCATGAATCTGACATTAAATGGTATGGCATCAGCGATTTCTTTCCGGTAACCGCTTCCAAATATTAAAACAGAGATATTTGCTGCCGGGGAGGTCTGCATCAATAATGCAAGGGCTTTTTGCAGGTAAGCCCAGCCCTTGTAAGGACTGTCGACCGTAATGGCGCCAAAAGCTATCACGGTTTCGTTGCTGTCGATATTCAATATCTGCCTGGCCGTTCTTTTATCTGTTGGTTTAAAGATATTCTTATCAAGCAGGTTGGGTATATAAAAAGCAGGTTTATCTTTTGTAAGCAGCGACTCCTTTGCACAATCATATAACCATTTGCCAGGTGATACAAAGTACAGGTTCCTGTACCTGGAATAAAGCCGCATCTTCTTACCGAATCCTTTTGCGGAGAGATCATGTTTATTTTCTCCAGGGAACATCGGGCAATTGTTGCAGCCTTCTGTTTTATACCTCACACAATCAAAACTATGGTGACATCCCCCGGTGATATTCCACATATCGTGCAGGAAAATAACAACCGGTTTGTTCAGCTTTGCAATCTGTTCCATACTCCTGAAATTCAGCAGCCCCTTTAACGCCCAGTGAATATAGATGACATCGGCGTTCTTTACTTCTTCAAGCCTGGCCACATTGCTGCCCAAGACGGGGTAAGAAAACGAGCCCAGCTTCCTGTTGATCTTCCTTGTTAAGTATGACTGGATCCTGTCTTCCAGTTTTGCTATCAGCCTGGCAACTGCACCCAGGTATTTTACCCCCTGGCTTTCCTGCACACTGTGCTCGAGTGAAATAATGGTTGAAACAACATCGGTATGCTGAAATGCCCTTTGCAGCCTGAGTGCCGCACGCCCGGCAGACTCCATGGAATATTGTATGTGTACAATTTTTTTCATTTACGACAGGTTACCTGTACCAGATTCGGGCGGTGGATTTTTTATAGAAAACATTATAATACTGTATGGGTGCGATGATATAACCGAATACGTTTGAAGCAATGGAAGAAATAATGACCGCTTCCACCCCCATGTTAAAATATTTTATGAGCAGCAACGATAAAACAAAAAAGACGATGGAGGCGGCGATGGCTGCGAAGAACTGTATCTGCAGGGCGCCGATACCATTGATAACACTCACAAAGATGCTGGCAAACATGGTAGTGGAAAAGAACAGCAGGCAAAGCAATGAAACGGAAAAACTCACATGCACCACATCTTTTCCTATCCACAATTCATATACCCGTGCCGACACGGCAAGCATGATCACCCCCACGATCATGAAAGGGACCAGTATCCGGAGGTATTTTTTAACCGCATTTTTTATCCATGCGGTATCCCCGGAACTGTAGGCATCCGTAACACTGCTCCAAAGCGGGGTCAGTAAAATAATAAAGCCCATCTGGAGAACAGAGAAATATTTGAAAGCAATATTGTAGTTGGTAACTTCTTCGGTCCCAAAATAATGGGCTATCAGGAAGAGCGATGTTTCAAACTGTATGATCGCTGCGATCTGCAGCACAAAGAACTTCAGCCCCAGCTTCATGATATCCTTTGCATATTCCTTTCTTACGAACTTAAGTGAGGGCGTATACTGCCTGAACCTCGTTTTAAAGAAATAAATATTTGCCGCCAGTAATATTAACACAGGCGCTATCCCTACTGACAGACCCAGGTATAAAAGAGACCCTGTGGTGAATCTGGTCAGTAAAAAGATCAGTACCAATCCCAGCAACTGGCCGAGCATATCCAACAAGGATGCTTTTGCTGGTTGCTGGTCGGCTGTCAGCACCGTACTGATGACCCGGAAGATGAACTGAAAACAGAAATAGGTGAAAACAAGCATAGCCAGTTGAGAAACTTCCTTCTCCATAGCCGGGGGCAGGCTTAATAAACTATGCCAGGTGATAAACTGGTTGATGAAAAGCAGGAACAACCAAAGTGCAATAAAAATAAGGCTGATGTAATAATAGGTTGTGCTGATGTAGATCCGCACGGCCTGGTCATCGCCTTTTGCCTTGGCCTCTGCAAATTTATTGCGCAGGCCATGCGTGAACCCAATGTCGAAAAAAGAGATCCAGGCGATCATTGAACTCAATGTCAGCCAGATCCCGTATTGGGAAGGATTGATATAATGGATTGTCAGCGGGACAAGAACGAGGCCTATTGCAATGCTCATGCTTTTTATAAGCAAAGAGCCGATGATGTTTTTTTTTGCCGTAAGGCTTCGTTGATTGCCTTTGGTAAAAAAATCAATTGCATATTGCCATAAAGCTCCCATATGTTTACTGATCAGTATCATTTCAAGCGTTTCTCCGCCGGTTCAAAAAGGCGGTCAGGTAAGAAAGTAAGCAGTCTCTGAAAAATCCGGGTTCCCGGTTATGTTCAATCCCTGTTCTGCGCCAGGGTTTTCTTTACATTCATCACATCGCCTGCCACCATTTCTTTCACCAAAGATGCCAGGTCGTGTTTGGGTACCCATCCCAGTTTTTGTTTTGCCTTGCTGGCATCCCCGATCAATAGTTCCACTTCGGTGGGACGGAAATATTCCGGGTCTACTGCCACTACTTCTTTACCAATGGGCAATTGGTAATCAGGGTTGCTGCACGAAACAACATTGGCTTTTTCATTAACACCTTCCCCGGAAAATGACAATTCAATACCAAGTTCCCTGAAAGTTAATATAATAAACTCCCGTACACTGGTTGTAACACCCGTAGCGATCACAAAATCCTCCGGTTTATCCTGTTGCAGGATCAGCCACATGGCCTCAACATAATCCTTTGCATGTCCCCAGTCCCGTTGTGCATTCAGGTTTCCTAAATATAATTTATCCTGCAGGCCGTGTGCAATGGCAGCGGCAGCCATGGTTATTTTCCTGGTAACAAATGTTTCGCCACGCCTGGGACTTTCGTGATTAAAAAGAATGCCATTGCAGGCAAACATATTGTACGCTTCCCGGTAGTTCACAACGATCCAGAAACCATACATTTTGGCAACCGCATAAGGGCTTCTTGGATAGAATGGGGTTTTTTCGCTCTGCGGCACTTCCTGCACCAGTCCGTATAATTCGGATGTGGATGCCTGGTAGATCTTTGTCTTCTTTTCCATTCCCAGTATGCGTATTGCTTCCATCAGCCGCAATGTTCCGATCCCGTCTGCATTGGCTGTATATTCCGGTGTGTCAAAACTCACTTTCACATGGCTCATGGCTGCCAGGTTATAGATCTCATCCGGCTGTGTTTCCTGCACAATACGGATCAGGTTGGTGCTGTCCGTCATATCGCCGTAGTGCATACTAAAGCGGACATCCTTCTCATGCGGATCCTGGTAGAGGTGGTCCACCCGGCTGGTATTTATCAGGGATGAACGCCTTTTAATGCCATGTACCCGGTAACCTTTTTCCAGTAAAAGTTCTGCAAGATAGGCCCCGTCCTGTCCGGTGATACCGGTAATTAAAGCAGTTTTCATAAACTAAAAATAAGTGAAAAAACGGAATGATTTTCCTATTGGACCGCCTGCAGCATTTGTTGTTTGATTAAAAAATCCTGGTAAGCAATATTCATTCCTTCTTTAAGTGAGGTCTTATAACGCCATCCTAGGGCATTTATTTTAGATACGTCCAATAATTTACGCGGTGTGCCATCTGGCTTGCCGGTATCAAAAACCAGGTTCCCGGAATAGCCGGTTACCTCTTTGACCATTTCTGCCAGTTCTTTTATACTGAGGTCCTCGCCACAGCCAATATTCACGATTTCCTTGTGGCTGTATTCTTCCATCAAGAACAAACAGGCATCTGCCAGGTCATCGGCAAAAAGGAATTCACGCTTCGGACTACCCGATCCCCAGATAACCACTTCATTCAACCCCGAAACCTTTGCTTCATGAAATCTTCTTATCAATGCCGGCAATACATGTGAGTTCTCGGGATGGTAGTTATCATTGATGCCATACAGGTTTGTCGGCATCACGCTTATGAAGTCGGCACCATACTGGTCCCGGTAACTTTCGCACAACTTGATCCCGGCAATTTTTGCAATGGCATACGGTTCGTTGGTGTATTCCAGCGGCCCGGTAAGCAGGTATTCCTCTTTGATCGGCTGTGCAGCCATTTTGGGATAGATGCATGAACTTCCCAGGAAAAGCAGTTTGGTAACGGCATGGGCATGTGCCGCATGAATGATGTTTGAAACGATCATCAGGTTATCGTACAGGAACTCTGCACGGTAGGTGTTGTTGGCAACAATGCCTCCCACTTTGGCAGCGGCCAGGAATACAAACTGCGGCTTTTCGTCTTTAAAGAAACGCTCAACGGCAGCCTGGTCCCTGAGGTCCAGTTCTTTTGAGGTACGGTAAACAAGGTTGGCAAAACCCTTTTGCTTTAATGCCCTTACGATCGCCGAGCCAACCATTCCGTTATGTCCGGCCACGTAAATTTTGTCAGTCTTTCTCATCACGAATGAGCTAATCTATAGTTTTGTACTGCAGGAATTTCCCTTACGAAGATGCTTTCTTCTTCCAGTTCGGCGGTTAAAAAATAACCCAGTGAAGGCAATTTTACCCTGACCATTTTATTTTTTACAGCATACAATTTCCCCTCGATGGAAATAGAAGATCCATTGTAATTATTCACTTCTTCTTCGTTATTCACCGTGGTAGGTTCCAGTTTGATGTTCCGGTAATTCTCGGTAAATTCCCTGATGGCATTTATTTCCAAAGTATCTATCACCGCTGGTTTTCCCAACCAGTGCAACAGGTTTATAACTCCATTCGTCTGCTTCAGGACCTGTGTTTCTTCCTGGGTGGCATTTACGAATACTATGGATTTGAACAAAGGTTCAAAAACAAACTTGTTTTTCCGGAACAGTTTTGTTTTTGCATTCACCATAGGGACTAAAACTTCCATTTTCTTTTTTGTTAACAATGCTGCCACTTTTTTTTCTGCCTGTGGCTTCGTGTAAACAGCATACCAATTTTTCTGCATAACCATTTTTTTTAAATTAGAAATGTGCAGTTGATCAGATAGTTGGAAAAGGACATAGTTAATCAGATAGTTGGAAAGGCTGTTGATCGGATAGAGGAACAGGTAATTGGTAAGATAGTTGGAAGCAGGTGGTTTAAAACAGGATAAAGGTACAATTAATAATTAAGCATGGCTTCGCCTATCTCAGTCACAGCTTAAATTGAGTCGAATGGTGTGTTTTTTCATGATATTGGGATTTTTTTTATGCTGATTTTTTTTGTTTTCTGTTTTTGGAACCATACCCGTATTCCTTTTTGCCATAAACGTAATTGTACCCATACCCGTAACTGTTCTTGAATATCCCCCGGTTCTTAAGCCCGTTAAAAACGATGGCCGGGTTCTTAATGGGGTTGATCTGGTTATTCTCATCAATGCGTTTAATGAGCATTTTCGGGGTATAATTATGCCGGATCACATACAACGTGGCGTCACACAGTTTTGACAGGATGAAGGCATCGGTGACCAATGCCGACGGGGAGGTATCGATCACCACCATATCATAATTGTTCTCCAGATATCCGATCAGCTTTTCCACTTTGCCGTTTGCCAGCAATTCGGTCGGGTTTTCGGGTAAATTCCCTGCCGAAATAAAGTAGAGGTTATCGTGGGTCTTTAGCTTATTTACCACCGCGTAAGCGTCTTTTTCGCCGTTCAGAAATTCTGTAGCCCCGTATTCATAATGCACATTCATGATCTTTGAAAGCGTCGGCTGATTCAGATCCAGGTCAACCAGCACTACTTTCTTCCCGGTAAGCGAAAGGCTGACTGCCAGATTTGCGGCAATGAAACTCTTCCCCTCGCCCGATATGCTTGAGGTGAGCAATATTTTTTTATGGGCCGAATCAATTCCCAGGAAAGACAACGAAACCCTCAGTTTCCTGAATTCCTCAGCCACAAAACTCCGGGTACCCTTCTCGATGACCAGCGGATTCTGTGTTTTTTCAAAGGCGATCTCTCCAATGATGGGAATGGAGGTCATCTTTTCGATCTCGTTCCTGAATTTTATCTTACCCGTGATGGTATCCTTTAAGATAATGATTCCCGCAAATGCACCAAGGGCCCCGATCAGCGCCATCATGTATATCATTGTTTTTTTAGGGCTAACAGGATCTTTTCCGGCCATCGCTTTATCAACCACCCGGCTGTTGGAGATCACAGAAGCCAGGGACATTTCAATCTCCTGTTGCTTTTGCAGCAGGGTTTGGTATTGATTGGCCTTGGTCATGTGTTCCCGGCTGATCTCCAGCAGTTGTTTCTCCTTTTTAGGTACGGTGGCAAGCATTGCATTGTAGCCGCTGTTGGTGGAATTTAAACTCTGCCTGGATGCCACCAGGCTCTGCTTTTGATTTTTAATGTTGTCTGCAATGCTGGGCCTGAGGGTGTTGATCTGGCTTTCAAGCGCCTTCAGTTTGGGATTATTCTCACCGACCGTTTTTTTCAATTTCTCGTATTCCAGCTGTGTGGTCTGAAGCTGGGTGATCAGGTTTGAAAGAGACGGGTCATTTACGCCCAATGTTGAAGGAGCAAGCATTTCTCCATTTTGTTTTCCGGCAACAAATTTTTCAACCTTGGTTCAGCATGGAGATCTGCATATTCAGGTCGCCGAGTTTCTGGTCATTTTCCCCCACATTTTTCAGGTAAAACCCGCCCTGTGTTCCGATATCCACTGCCCCGCTTCCGGATTTGTACTGTTGTATCTTCTTTTCAATTGAATCAAGTTCTATGGTAACGCCCCGGAGCTGGTCATTTACAAAAGCCAGCGTATTCCTTGCAAACGAGTTTTTCTCATTGATGGAAACCTGTTCATAGCTTATGATGAGCTGGTTTAAAATATCAACTGCCCGTTGCGGTATCGGATCCTTATAGCTAAGTTCTACAATGGCCGATTGTTTGTTGGGTGATATTTTCAGGATCTTTGTCAATCCCGAAGCTACATTCTGCGGTTCGTCCAGCGAGAAGAAAAACTGGTTATTTGCAGTATTCATGGAAGCATACTGGTACTTGTTGGGAAGGAATTTTAAAACGCCATAGGGCGTGTTTACAAATTGGTTGACCGGATACCTGTCTTTCTTCCCCACGATAACCGTCTGGCTATTCTTATCATAGCTGAACTCGACCTTATATGCTCCCTGGATTGAATCGGGGTTCCTTGCCTCAATGGTTACCGGAGACAAGACATATGCATCCCCTTCCTTTACTTTACCCCCTTTTAAAAAAGAAGCATACAGGCGAAGGGTTTTTACCACTTTTTCCATCAATGCCCGTGACTGCAAAACCTCGATCTCATTTTCGATCGTCTTCTTGGAAGCGATCAGGTCCAGGGACTCAAGCAGTTTTGAGTCTTCATTTGATCCCCTGCGTTCATCCTTTATGATGATGGTGGCAGACGCTTCATATACGGGGGTAGAAAAATGCAGGTACGTATATGCCGCTGCAAACGCCATAAGTACAAATAATATAAGCAATGGCCAGTAAGGCAAAAACTTAGTGATCAGTTGCTGACCCATGTTCGTCTCTTTCTCTTCCACCATCATATTTTTATCCATTTCCATCATTTGTGCTCCCTGTTATTTTATCACCCTGTCTAATACAAGAATGAGAACAGATATACTGCTGAATATAAGAGGTAATACCTGTTGCGAACGGTTGGTTGTGGCAATCTTCGCTTTGTTGGGTTCCACATAAACCACGTCATTCGGTTTCAGGTAATAATATTCTGAACTTAAGAAATCCGCTGAATTGATATCCAGGTGCCGGGTCATCCTTTTGCCGTCTTCCTCCCGGATCAATAAGATATTATCCCTTTTGCCGTAAATGGTGATATCGCCGGCCAACCCCAACGCCTTTACCAGTGATATCTTTTCACTGGGTACGTTTATTACAGTAGGGTTGGTAACCTCGCCCAATACCGTGACCTCAAAGTTGAGCTGACGTATCTCTACGATCGGGTTCAGCAGCTCCTTTTTTTCCAGGATTATATTGGTTATCTTATCTGTCAGTTGTTTTTTAGTAAGACCGGCAGCCATCACATTCCCTAATTTGGGAAGCTGGATGGTGCCATCATTATTTACCAGGTAACCCTTGGTTGTGTTATCAATACGGTTATACTTAACATCCTCTTCAGGACTAAGACTCGAAACAACTATATTAAGGATATCATTTTTCTGGATAGGAGCTTCAATCGTTCCTAAAACCTGGCGAAATGCAGAATCCTGGGCATTTTGGAAGTATGCGACCTTTTTAGAGGGTGTGCAAGAGGTATAAACCAACAAAAATTGTAAGATAAATATAGTAATATATCTTCCAGCCATAATATCAAATTATAGGTTACTCAATTAAAAAATCTAACAATTTTGGGGAGAAGCCTTTGGATAGGATAGGGAGGTAAGGAGTGTTAAATCAGAAAATCAGTTTTAGTTTCTTTCTAACTATATCCGGGGTAAAAATACTATTAATAATATAATTTCCAAATTAAACTTCCCTTATTTTACCATTGTCTCCTTTTTTTCAAAATAAGATCTTGCCCCAGGCTATTCAATTGCAAGTTGCCGGACTTACTCTTTTCCAAAAAGCTAACCTTTCCCTTCAGGGGTTCAAAGTTGTTGATTTTGTGGCACTTTTTATAATTAAATTTTTCAACATCTGTGGATTAAAGTTTTGAAGTTTGATAAATTATTTAGATATTTGTCTAAATATATAAACCAGGTAGAATGAACATACTCTTCAAGGCATTGAACGACAAGACGAGGAGAGAGATCCTTGAACATTTAAAGAAGGGTGATCTGACAGCGGGTGAGATTGCAAATCTTTTCAGTATCAGCAAACCAAGTATCTCTCACCACCTTGACCTGCTCAAACAGGCAGGGTTGGTTCAGTCCGTTAAAGAAGGACAGTTCATCAAATATTCGCTGAATACCACAGTAATGGATGAGATCATAAAATGGTTTGTGGATTTCAGAACAAAGAACTAAACACTGTAAAATATGAAACGTTCAGCTTTATTTCACATGCTGTTCCCGTTTGTGATGATGTGCATCCCCTGGATCTATCTTGCAATGATCTGGGGAGACCTTCCGGAGATCATCCCAACCCATTTCGGGATCGGCGGAACCCCCGATAAATTTGGAGCAAAGAGTGAATTATTGATCGCCCCGGCGATCCTGTCGGTTGTGGGGATCCTGATGTATTTTATACTCAGGAATATCCATAAGATAGACCCCAAGAAGAAATATTCTGCCACCACTGCCGCTGTGATGGGTAAAATAGCGTTTGTTGTTATCCTTTTCCTTTGCGCTGTAACAATGCTCATCATATACTGGATGGTGAAAGGTAAAGTAGAAGGCTTGCCGGTCTTCTTTTGTGGCCTCGGCCTGTTTTTGGCCTACCTCGGCAACCTGATGCACAGTATAAAACCAAATTACTTTGTGGGGTTCCGCATTCCATGGGCACTGGAAAACGAAGAGAACTGGAGAAAGACACACCAACTGGCAAGTAAGATCTGGTTTGCAGGAGGTTTGCTCCTGGCAGTGATCTCCCTGCTGCTCAGCACCAAAGTTATTATCCCTGTATTTATCAGCAGCATCTTCCTGATGGCGGTGATCCCCGTCGTTTATTCTTTTAATATTTACCGGCTGTCTGACAAACCGGGCAACAAAAAATAGTTTACCAAACAGGGGCCCTTCCAGGTTGGATAAAAACCGACATTCCCAATTTAAAAACCCCCGGATTTTATCCCGGGGGCTCCAAAACCCAAAAACCAACTCTCTATTTTTTTCTTTTACCTTCCACTTCCAGGTCACCATTGCTTAAGCATTTGAGACTAACCGTCTGTTTGCCGTTCCCAACCGTGACATAATACCTGGTCTGTCCTTCATAGGTCAGTTCAATGGCATTCTTTGCCATTTCGTACCCGGTATATTTTTCAGCAATGGCCAGCGAAACATTCAACGGCATCTGTTCCACAGTAATGCCCCTTGATGTACCAACCAATTCGCCGTCTTCGTTGTAAGCGGCATCCACCCTTACATTGTTAAGCAGGAAAGAGGCAAAGTAAAAATCGCTTGTCTTTTCCCAGTTTACATGGCTCGCTTTTGAAAAATCACTTTCAAAGGCTGCTTTTACTTTGGGAGTCACGTTTTCGCCTCCTGTTGCAAAAGCGGTTGCAGCAAACAGCATTACAACCGCTGTTAAGATCATTTTGAACTTTTTCATAACTATACTTTTTATTTGTTTAGAATAACTGCCCATGGCCGGCAGTTTTGATTACACACCAAAAATAGGTGCCCATCAACCGCAGTACAAGCACATCTTTACCGGGTATGTTAAGGAATGTTAATCTCCATACAAACGGTAATCAAGTACCCGGAAGGGTGGCCCTTATTTTTCATAAAACCCAATACCAGCTGGCCATTGCGGTTTTTTCTTAATAATTTACTAAAAGATGATTCCGGACTGTTAAAAAGTGAAAGTGGTATTAACTTTTTATTACCCGGTACAGAAAGGCCGGTAGGGCATCAGCCGCTTTAAACTGATTATCTTTATGCATCCCGTTATGAATTACCTGGCCCACGCATATCTTTCCTTTCAGCAACCAGAGATACTTCTGGGCAACATGATCAGTGATTATATAAAAGGTAAGAACCAGTTCAACTACCCCGTTGCCGTACAAAAAGGTATCCGGCTGCACCGGGCCATTGATGGTTTTACCGATACCCACCCCGCAACACAGGAATTGAAATCGTTTTTCCGGCCACAGTACCGTCTCTATTCAGGTGCATTTTCCGACATCGTATACGACCATTTCCTGGCAACTGACACGGGTGAGTTTGGTTCAGAAACAGACCTGGCCGGATTTGCCGGAAATACCTACCGGCTTCTGGATGCAAGGGCTGATCTCTTTCCGCCCCCGTTTCAAAAAATGTTCCCTTACATGAAAGCGCACGACTGGTTATCCAACTACTGGTTCACCTGGGCCATTGAAAAGAGTTTCGAAGGACTGGTCCGAAGGGCCGTATATCTTACAGAAAGCAGGATCGCTTTTGAAATATTCAACCGGCACTACAATGCCATGCAGCACTGTTATGCTGCTTTTTTTCCTGAACTGAAGAAATTTACCGTACATCAATTCGATGAACTTTTGAAAAACTGATTTGACTATCTTTAAATAAAAAATATGATGCGGTTGTTATTGGCATTCCTGCTTCTTTGTTTTTCTGTCCCCGGTATACATGCGCAGGGTAAACTACCCCCGCTGGACAAATCACCCATGGACATGAGCCATTACCCCAGCAATTATCCCCTGCTTAAGATCCAGGATAAGCTGACAGGGCCCCTTATAGCCCGCATCATTTACAGCAGGCCCCAAAAGGGCGGCCGGTTGATCTTTGGCGACCTGATCGAATACGGTAAGGTCTGGAGGCTGGGTGCCAATGAAGCCACAGAAATTGAATTTTACAAAGACGTCAGGATCAACAACACAAAAATAAAAAAGGGACGATATACCCTGTATTGCATACCCTATGCCGACAAATGGACGATCATTATTAACAAAGAAACGGACACCTGGGGTTCGTTCAGGTATGATGCAAAAAAAGACCTGCTCCGCGTAGACATAGCCTTGCAAAAGCAAACGGAAACAACCGAGGAGTTTGTGATGGCTTTTGAAAAATCATCAACCGGTGATGTGTTGATCATTGCCTGGGAGGATGTAAAACTGAATTTACCGATCGTATTTTAATCCCCTGAAACCATGAATACAAGAAAAGTTTTTTTATCCCTCGGACTGTTTTCCAATATGTTCCTTTTTATCGCCTGCGATCAGCAAAAGAAGAATGTAGAAGATCAAGGTCCCGTTCCCGGACAGATACCGGCAGTTATAAACGACAGCGGATCATTGGGCATTGACAAATCTCCCATGGATATGATCTATTTCCCGGTTGATTACCCCAAAGAAAAGATGATCACTCCGGGTCTTGAAAACCCTTTGGCAAGAGTAATATACAGCAGACCCCAGAAGAACGGCAGGACAATCTTTGCAGATTCATCCACCGCAAAAAACTTTATCCAGCATTACGGGCAGGAGTGGCGGCTGGGTGCCAATGAGGCCACAGAGATCGAATTCTTTAAAGCGGCAACCATACAGGGGAAAAAGATTCCTGCCGGCCGGTATATTTTGTATTGCATCCCTTACAAGGATACGTGGAAGATCATTTTCAACAGCAATCTCTTTAGCTGGGGATTGCACATGGATAAAACCAAAGATATTGCTGAAATTGAACTGTCTGCAGGTAAAAGCAATACCCAGGCAGAGTATTTCACCATGCTGTTCCAGAAAGCTTCTTATGGCTGCGACCTGCTGATGGCCTGGGGCGATGTTAAAGTGACCATGCCCATCGGTTTCAACTGAGCCATGCCTTTCCTGCTCATTCACTCGCTTTTTTTATTGATATTTACACCATGTGTGGTATTGCCGGGATATTATTGAACAAACCCAACAGCGAGGCGCCCGTCTTTTTAAAAAAAATGACAGATGCCCTGGCCCATCGTGGGCCGGATGCAGAAGGTTCCTGGAGCAATGAAAAAAACACGGTTCACCTGGGGCACCGCAGGCTTTCCATAATTGACCTGAGCAACAACGCCGCCCAGCCCATGCCCTATGCGGCCGGACGTTACCACATTGTTCATAATGGAGAAATATACAACTACGCCGGAATAAAGAAGTTTTTACAGAACAAGGGGTACAGCTTCTCTTCCCGGACCGACACCGAAGTGATCGTGGCCGCATACGATTACTGGAAAGAAAGATGCCTGCAGCAATTTGACGGTATGTTCTCCTTTGTGATCTGGGACGAAAAAGAAGAACAGCTTTTTGCAGCCCGGGACCGCTTTGGAGAAAAGCCTTTTTATTACTACGAGGATCATGAGCATTTTATCTTTGCCAGTGAAATGAAGGCCTTATGGAAGACCGGGATCGAAAAGAATATTGACCGGAAAATGCTGCTCAACTACCTTACCCTTGGGCATGTACAGAACTGCGTAGATAAAGAGCAGACTTTTTTTGAATCCGTTTATTCACTCCCGCCCGCACATTATTTAAAAGTTTCACCCGCCGACAGGCAATCAAGAATTAAACGCTATTGGCAGCTTAATAAAGAAACAAGGATAGAGATCTCTGAAACCGATGCTGCAGAAAAATTCACCGAAATATTTGATTCCTCTGTGAAAAAGAGGCTGCGAAGCGATGTGCCTGTTGGAACAAGTTTAAGCGGCGGGCTGGATAGCTCGTCGGTAGCTGCTTCTATAAATCACCTGAACAGGATAAGCCCTGCCGCAGAAGATATTGCCCATATCCTGGGCAACCCCTCCGGAAAGCTGCAAAGCTTTTCTGCAGTTTTCCCGGGTTTTGAAAATGATGAATCTGCCTACATAAACCTGCTGACCGGGAATTTATCCATAAAAAATCATCAAACCCAGCCGGATGCTGCCGGGCTCATCAATGAATTTGAAAAACTATGTTATCACCAGGAAGAGCCTTTTCAGTCTGCCGGCATCTATACACAGTACAAAGTATTTGAACTGGCCAAACAACACGATGTAAAAGTATTGCTTGACGGCCAGGGTGCCGATGAAATACTGGCCGGTTATCCCAGGTATATACATTGGTACCTGCAGGAGGTGCTGAGCAGGCATAAACTGGGTGCATCCCGGAAAGAAAGAAAAGCATTCCTGAAAAATGATCAGCATTTCCCATGGGATATTAAAAATATTTTCGCCGCATTCCTGCCTTCGCATGCAGCCATTCAGCTTGAAAAGAAAGAATACCTTAAAACGATTCACCAGCCGGATATAAGTACTGACCTGATCCGGTCACTGGCGGGGCGGGAGTGGGAAGGCATTCACAAACCCATTGTTACCAAACTCAATGATATCCTGTACTTCAATACCTCCGAAATGGGCCTGGAAGAACTGCTGCGCTTTGCCGACCGGAACAGCATGGCCCATGGCAGGGAAGTAAGGCTTCCCTTCTTAAGCCATGAACTGGTTGAATTTGTTTTTTCACTTCCTTCCCAATTAAAAATGCAGGCTGGCTGGACAAAGTACCTGCTGAGAAAAGCCATGGATAAACGGTTGCCCCCTGAGATCACCTGGAGGAAGAATAAAGTGGGTTTTGAACCGCCGCAAAAATTGTGGATGCAGAATGGCGCCGTTCAGGAATACATCCAGGAATCAAAACGAAAACTGGTAAAGGCCGGTATTCTCAATAAAAAAGCGCTCGATAAAAAGATCGAACCAGCGGCGGCACACGCCGAAAAAAATTACGACTGGCGGTATTTATGTGCCGCACAACTTCTATAAATTGTCGGTAGTGTCCTATTTTGAATATTTTGTGACCTGTCATGCTGAGGAACAGCCTGTCCCGATTCATCGGGAAAGCATCTCAGGTTAAGCAAACGATCCTGATCAGGAGATCCTTCGTTCCCTGCCTACCGGCAGGCAGGCTCAGGATGACAATCATTCAAAATAGGACACTACCAAATTGTCATTCGGTTTTAATTTCTCAACTTTGCTGATAATAAAAAATTTACACCAATGAAGCTTGCTACGAAATTTATTCATGCCGGTGCCGAACCCGACCCCAGCACGGGCGCCATCATGGTCCCCATTTATCAAACCAGCACTTATGTACAGGAAGCCCCGGGAAAGAACAAGGGCTACGAGTATGCCCGTTCCCAAAATCCCACCCGGAAGGCCCTGGAAGATGCCTATGCTAGCATTGAGAATGGCAGGTTTGCCCTGGCATTTGGCAGTGGGGTGGCGGCTACGGACAGTGTAATAAAATTATTGAATCCCGGCGATGAAGTAATTGCCGCCAATGATATGTATGGCGGAACCTACCGGCTGTTCACCAAAGTGTGGGAACGGTATGGCATAAAATTCAGGTATGTGGATACCACGAATGCCGAAAATGTAAAAGCGGCTGTTACGGCTGCTACAAAACTGATCTGGATCGAAACCCCCACCAACCCGCTGATGAACATCACCGATATTGCTGCCATGGCGGCGATAGCAAGATCGGCAAAAGCCCTGCTCTGCGTGGATAATACCTTTGCTTCCCCTTACCTGCAAAATCCCCTGGACCTGGGTGCCGATATTGTCATGCATTCCGCCACCAAGTATTTAAGCGGCCACAGCGATGTGATCCAGGGTGCCCTGATGATGAATGACCCGGAACTGAGGGAAAAATTATATTTCATACAAAAAAGCTGCGGTGCAGTACCGGGTCCGATGGATTGCTTCCTGATCCTGAGGGGGATCAAAACGCTTCACGTACGCATGAAACAGCATTGCGAGAACGGAGAAAGGATTGCCACCTGGCTGCGCAGCCATCCCAAAGTAGCCAGGGTTTACTGGCCGGGCTTTGAAGACAGTGCAGGTTACGCTGTTGCTAAAAAGCAAATGCGTGGCTTTGGCGGCATGATCAGCTTTGAGCTCAAAGATGAAAGCGTGGCTGCGGCAACAAAGGTCCTTTCTTCCACCCACCTGTTTTCGCTGGCTGAAAGCCTCGGTGGTGTTGAATCACTGATCAATCATCCCGCCAGCATGACGCATGCCAGCATACCCAGGGAAGAACGGATCAAAAACGGCTTGTCAGACTCCCTCATCCGGTTAAGTGTAGGCATTGAGGATGCCGACGACCTGGTAGAAGACCTGGAACAGGCAATTGGATAAACAATGAACTATTTTGTTGAAATCATTGGCTGGATCGGTGCCGTACTGATCGTGGGTGCCTACTTCCTGAATATCAACGGCAGGTTGAAAAGCTCTTCGGGTGTTTATATTTTAAGTAACCTGTTCGGCGGCATTTTCTTTACCGTCAACACACTGGTGCACCAGGCATATCCGTCCATGATCGTAAATATCATCTGGGTGTTTATTGCGATCGCTGCCTTATTCAAAAAAAACCGGTAAACCGATGCGTCTGTGAAAGATGATCTCAGGAAATTTTTAGACAGGAAGGTGGAACTGTACAACAAGCCTTCTTTCATCAAAGATGACCCCATTTCCATACCCAGGCAATTCACAAAAAAACAGGATATCGAGATCGCCGGTTTTTTTACCGCCCTGTTTTCCTGGGGTAACCGTACCACCATCATCAATAAATCCAATGAATTGATGCAGCTGATGGGCAATCAACCGTATGCATTCTGCCTCCATCATTCAGATGCGGATCTGAAAAAATTACTTGCGTTCAAACACCGCACATTCAATGCAACCGATCTGTTGTATTTCGTGTCATTCTTCAACATGCATTACAGCAAACAGCCTTCCCTTGAATCGGCCTTTACCCAATGGATGAACAAACGGGATGTAACCGTTGAAAATGCCCTGAACGGGTTCTATCATTATTTCTTCTCTTTACCCGATGTTCCCCCGCGAACCCGGAAACACATAGCAGCGCCTGAAAAGGATTCGTCCTGCAAAAGGCTGAATATGTTCCTCCGATGGATGGTACGCAGGGACAAAGCGGGTGTTGATTTCGGGATCTGGAATGATATCCGTCCCCCGCAACTGGTATGCCCGCTGGATGTTCATGTAGCAAGGGTGGCCCGGCAACTGGGTATTTTGAAAAGAAAGATACCCGACTGGAAGGCTGCATTGGAATTGACCTCTTTTTTGCGTACATTGGATAAGGCCGACCCGGTGAAATACGATTTTGCCCTGTTCGGGACCGGGGTGATGGAAAACAAACGCTGACCTTCCAAAAACAAACAGTTGACCATGGAGAATAATGAACTGATCCGGTTGCTCAATAAAGAGCTGGCGGTTGACCTTGCCGGGAATGCCACATATCATGAGATACACAGTCAACTGGCAGCCTACATCAACCAGTTAATAAAAAATGATTTTGAAAAACTGGTAACCTATCTCTACCGCATTGATGTAAGTGAACAGAAATTAAAATCGCTGCTGAAACAATTCCCCGATGAAGATGCCGGTAATATTATTGCATCGCTCATACTGGAAAGGCAGGAACAGAAATTAAAGACCCGCGAGCAGTTCAGCAGGCAGGGTAATGAGATGGATGAGGAAGAAAAATGGTAATGCCTTATTGCTCCTGTAATTGTTTCTTCGAACTGTTTTTACTGAACATCAGTTCCTGCACTTTTGCTTTGTCCTCTTTTTCTTTTTTCAGGTCGAACATGGTGCCAAACACGTGGTCCCATAACGTAGAGCTTACCCCAAAGCCCATGTGCTCATTCTTATAATGATGCAGGTGATGATTTCGCCATAAGGGCTTCATCCATTTAAAAGGCGGGTTCCAGGCATGAATGGCATAGTGCATGGATCCGTACATAAGATACCCCAGCAAAAATCCCGGGAAAAAAGCAAATGCATTTCCGGGTACCCCCAATAACCAGGCAACGGCATAGGATATACTGAAAAGCGTTGAAGCAATGAGCAAACTTGGCACCGGGGGCATGAACAGCCTTTCCCTGTCACGTGGGTATTCGTGATGATTGCCATGGATAACATAAACGGTCCGCATGGCCCTTTCGCTTTCGGCAATGTAATGAAAAACAAAGCGGTGAATAAAGTACTCGAACAGCGACCAGGCGATCATCCCTCCCAAAAAAAGCAATATGATTCCGGGGATCCCGATCGCTAAACGGGCATGGCTGTGATACAGCATGAACCCGATGATTGGAATATACAAACCCCATATCACCAGCGGATGTGTCTTTGTAAGATATTCCAGGTACTGGTTCTGAAAGATCCTGGCTTGTCCTTTATTATGAATTTTCTCAAACTTCATAGTAAAAAGTTGGATACAAAAATAAATAAAGCAGGTTAAAATTGAACTCCCGATACTGCTTATTTAATAGTTAAATTTGCAACCAACAATTTAACACGAATGAAATTAGTCACTTATTTAAACGACGGCCAGGCCCTGTTGGGAATGGTGGTGGATGATACCATTTATCCCCTGGATACGGTACACAGTGAACTGCCCTCCACCATGTCCATGTTCCTGAATTTTTGGGATGAGTTCATGCCCATGGCAAAAATGGTAGAGCAACGGATCAAGGACGGGATGGTGAGAAATGTTAAGGGAGAACCCTATGCAGGAGCAACGATCCTGGCCCCTGTTCCACACCCGACCAGCTGCCGGGACGGCTATGCCTTTCGCCAGCACGTAGCTGCTGCCAGGCGCAACAGGAAGGTGGACATGATCCCCGAATTTGACCAATACCCCATCTTTTATTTTACCAACCACAACAGCATACAGGGCCCGGGAGACATTGTTTGTATGCCCGATCATTTTAAAAAGCTGGATTTTGAGCTGGAAGCGGCCATTGTTATCTGCAAACCGGGCAGGAATATAAGGGCATCGGAGGCTGACGAATATATTGGCGGCCTGATGATCATGAATGACATGAGTGCCAGGACCCTGCAAATGGAAGAAATGCTGCTGAACCTTGGCCCGGCAAAGGGAAAGGATTTTTGTACGGTTATCGGACCCATGCTGGTAACCCCCGATGAACTGGAGCAATATGAGATCCCCTGCAAGGAAGATCATACCGGCAGATCCTGGAACCTTAAAATGAAATGCTGGGTCAACGGACAACAGGTCAGTGAAGGAAATGTGGGTGATATGGACTGGACCTTTGCTGAAATAATCGAACGATGCAGTTATGGAGTGGACCTTTTCCCCG